>JACCSM010000163.1 GCA_013698525.1 Rubrobacteraceae bacterium | reverse complement strand
TCAGCAGTCAGCCAAAGAAAACAAGCTGACTTGCTGACAAGCTGAAATGCTGACAGCTAAAACAGAGGAGCATTTTGCGGGGAGAGCAACGAGAGAAACGAACTATCCTCGTCACCGGCGGCGCCGGCTTTATTGGGGGCAACTTCGTCCTCGATCAGGTCGCCTCAGGGGACTCTGTGGTGGTCAATCTCGACGCCCTGACCTACGCAGGCAACCTCGACACTCTTGCCCCGGTCTCGAAGAATTCCGACTACATCTTCGTGAGGGGGAGGATCGGGGACCGCGAACTGGTGGACCGCCTGCTCGCCGAGCATCGTCCCTCGGCCATCGTCAACTTCGCCGCCGAGACACACGTCGACCGCTCCATAGACGGTCCGAAGGCCTTCGTGCAGACCAACGTGGTCGAGACCCACGAGCTCCTCGAGGCTGCGCTCTCCTACTGGGGCGCCCTCGAGGGTGAGGACCACGACGCCTTCCGCTTCTTGCACGTCTCCACGGACGAGGTGTACGGCACGCTAGGACCGACGGGCTACTTCACCGAGGAGAGCCCTTTCCGTCCCAACTCCCCCTACGCCGCCTCCAAGGCGGCCTCCGACCATCTACTGCGGGCCTACCATCACACCTACGGGCTCCCCACGCTCACGACAAACTGCTCCAACAACTACGGGCCTTACCACTTCCCCGAGAAACTCATACCGCTCATGATCCTGACCGCACTGCGGGGAGAGTCCCTGCCTGTCTACGGCGACGGGCAGCAGGTCAGGGACTGGCTCTACGTCGAGGACCACTGCAGGGCTATTCTAACGGTACTCGAGCGTGGGCGTCCCGGCGAGACGTACAACGTCGGCGGCCACAACGAGCGGACGAACCTCGAGGTCGTCAAGACCATCTGCGCCCTGCTCGACGAGTTCGCAGGTGGCTCCCCGCACGAGTCGCTCATTACGTTCGTCGCGGACAGGCCTGGCCACGACAGGCGCTATGCCATAGACGCGGGGAAGATAGAACGCGAGCTCGGCTGGAAGCCCGAGGAGACGCTCGAGACGGGGATGGAGAAGACCGTGCGCTGGTACCTCGAGAATCCCAGGTGGTGCGAAGCCGCGCGATCGCGGGGCTACATGGGCGAGCGGCTCGGGTTAGGCGGGCCGGCGTGAAGGGGATCGTGCTCGCTGGAGGCTCGGGTACGCGGCTGTATCCGCTCACGAGGGCGGTGAGCAAGCAGCTCCTTCCCGTCTACGACAAGCCGATGATCTACTACCCTGTTACCACGTTGATGCTCGCTGGCATCAGGAACATACTCGTGATCTCCACTCCCGAGGACCTCTCCCGCTTCGAGGATCTGCTCGGCGACGGTTCGCAGTGGGGTGTGGATTTCAGCTACGCCGTGCAGCCCAGGCCCGAGGGGCTTGCCCAGGCTTTCGTCATCGGGCGGGAGTTCGTCGGGTCCGAGAGCGTCTCGCTCGTCCTCGGGGACAACATCTTCTTCGGGCACGGCCTCTCCGGGCTCCTGGAGCGGTCGGTAGGCAGGCAGGCAGGGGCCACCGTCTTCGGATATTACGTCAGGGACCCGGGGCGCTACGGCGTCGTTGAGTTCGACGGCGATGGGACGGTTCTCAGTATCGAGGAGAAGCCGGAGAGGCCCCGTTCGCACTACGCCGTGACGGGACTCTACTTCTACGACAACAGGGTACTAGACGTGGCCGCAGAGCTCACACCTTCGGCGAGAGGCGAGCTTGAGATAACCGACGTCAACGTAGATTATCTGGAGCGAGGGGAGCTGCGGGTCGAGCTCATGGGCCGCGGGATGGCGTGGCTCGACGCCGGTACGCACGAGTCGCTGCACCAGTCATCCAACTTCATCGAGACCATCGAGCAGCGGCAGGGCCTCAAGATAGGGTGTCCAGAGGAGATCTCCTACCGCAAAGGCTACATCGACGCCGAACGTCTCGAACGCCTCGCCCACCCGATGAGGAAGAACGACTATGGCCGGTACCTGCTCGAGCTCCTGGGAAGCGAGGAGTACGTCACTTGAACGTCGTCGAGACGGAACTCCCTGGCGTCCTAGTCATCGAACCGAATGTCTTCGGCGACGCCCGCGGCTTCTTTATGGAGAGCTGGAACGGTGCCTGCTACGAGCGGCACGGTATCCTGAACCACTTCGTTCAGGACAACCTCTCGTTCTCGGCCCACGGCGTGCTTCGCGGCCTCCACTTCCAGAACCCCAAGGCCCAGGGCAAGCTCGTCTCCGTCTTGCGGGGCGCGGTCTTCGACGTGGCCGTGGACATCAGGGTCGGCTCCCCGACCTTCGGAAGGTGGACGAGTGTGACCCTCTCCGCAGAGAACAAGCGCCAGTTCTGGGTCCCTCCCGGCTTCGCCCACGGGTTCGTCGTCACTGGCGAGAGCGCGCTCTTCTCCTACAAGTGCACAGACTACTACGCTCCCGAGTACGACGGGACGATCCTGTGGAACGACCCAGGGATCGGAATACAGTGGCCCGTCGAGAACCCGAGCCTCTCGGACAAAGACCGCGCCGCCCAACCGCTCGACGGGATGCCGGAAGGGGCACTGCCGCGCTATACGGGAGGCTGAGATGAGCGAGGCCGGTCCGTTCGAGGTACTCGAGGGTCATCGCTACATGCACAGGACCACCTACCGCAGGAACGGGGAGGCCGTGCCTACCACAGTGTGGTTCGCGCTCGTTGAAGGCAGGGCTTACGTGTTCACGGGTATGAATTCGGACAAGGTCAAACGCATCCGCAACAACCCCCACGTAATGCCGACGCCGAGCAACTTCAGGGGCCGGCCGAGGGTGCGCAGCAGCGCTCTGACCCTGTACCCGGTTGGCGGACCCCCGGAGCGGCGCTGCTTCCGTGGGATGCCGCCCCGGCGAGAGCTTTTTTCAGGGCCGCGTTGGCGCCGGGGAAGTCCGTGCTATCTAGGCACCGGATGGCTTCTTCGAGGAGCAGGCCAAGTTCGGCGGGGTTGTTGTCGACTCCGGATTCTGCGCTCTCGCGAGCGCGTTTCACGGCTTGCTCCTCTTCGCAGAGATCACCGTTTCGCCTTCCGGAAGACGAAGAAGCGCAGGAACACGAAGCTCATGGTCGAGGCGGCCACCATCGAGACGACCTTGGCCATGTTGCCCCCGGCCAGCGGCGAGAGATCCGTGTGGGTGAGGAGCCAATGCGCCAATAGCCAGAGCAGGAGGCCGCCCACCGCGACGTTCAATACGCCCTGCGCCGTGAACAGGCCCACCTGCCGGGCATCGTGGCGAGCCTGGTGTCTGAAGGTCCACAAGGTGTTCCACAGGTAGCTGTTCGCGTTCGTAAGTACCAGCGCCACAACGTTGTAGGCGACGAGGATCTCAGGGCTGCGGGTGGGCCAGACCAGGAGCAGCAGGTTCAGGACCCCGAGGTCCACGAGCGCGTTTGACCCTCCGATGAGCGAGAACTGGGCGTACTTCACCCCCGTCTTCTTGCCGGGCCACGGCATCCTTCCCACCCGGTCTTCTGGAGAGATCGTATGCTTCTCCGCGGGCCTCTGGCCGGCCACTTTCACTCGCTGGATCGCAGCTTCAACGGTCTAACTCTAGAGGCGACCGGACCCCGATCGCCCCTACGCACCTCGAACTCCAGCGGCAAGTCCGGTTCCAGTTCGTCGGGGTCGCACAGCAGGCCCGAGCCGAGGAAGAACCGGTCCTCGCCCGAGGGGCTCTCTATGAACCCGTAGCCCCTCTCTTCGTCGAACCACCTCAGACGACCCACCTCCCTCCTGGGTACGGGTCTGTGCGCCGCGGCCTCGTCGAGGTCATGCGGTGGCGCCACGGGACGGGGGTCGGCGGGCTCGACAACGAGGCAACCCTTCCTCACCCTGACCGTCACCGACTCGACCCCTGCCCAGCATCCGCACCAGGTGGGATCGTTGGCGACGGAAGGGGGTAGCCGCACGCCCCAGCCTTCCCGCTCGCCGTGGTCCAGGTATGCTCTGTAGCCTACGTTGTCCTCCAACGTCCTCGTCATGGTCTGGCTCCCCGGCAGGGGACTCTACCGGGTTTTCGCGTAACAACCTACTCTGCTCGCGTTGTGCGTTGCAAGGAGGATCCTCTACTCCAGCACGAGGAATCGTCGTCCCGCGTCGGCGGTGACGCTTTGGAGTGGGATCAGGACCGTCTTCAGTCCGAAAAGCCCCACCTTGACCTCTGCGTACTCAGGCCCGCCGCTCTCGTTCAAGAAGAGCGTCTTCAACCTCCCGATCTTCCGCCCCAGTGGGTCGCGGACCTCGTAGCCTGCGCATTGTTTTGGCGTCTCGAACTGTTCGACAGGCCCCGCGCCTCTCGCCGCCGTCCGGGTTGCCGTCTGAGACATCGTTCTCTGCTCCTTCTTGGGACCCGCGAGGGCGTCTAGCGAACACCCTCGCGCTGTGCGTCCTTACCGTTCTTGTTGCGTGCTCTGGCTGTCGCTTCCTCGAAAACCGGCCGCCGGCACCCTAGTACTCGCGCCGCAGGCGACGGGCCCCAGGCTTCTCGCCGTTGCCCTCCGTGCTCTCGGAAGAATCGCTTTGCTGCTCGCCTTGCTCTTGCTGGTTCTGCTCTTGCTGCTGCTGGACCTGCTGCTTGGCCTCGCCGCCCTTCTCGTAGCCATCCTCGACCATCTGCTGGGCGACGCCCTGGCCGCCAAGACCGAACGCTATGGCCGCGGCCAGGGCCACGCCTCCGAGCAGGATCAGGAACGTAGGCGCTATGAGCTCAGGGGCGATCCCAAGCTGCGTCAGGGCCGCAAACGCCGCGAAGACGATGATGCCGTACTGCGCCACGCTGCCAGCCACGTTGGAGCCCGTGGACCCCCGGACTATTCCCGCAACGAAGTTTGCCAAGAGGGTGGCCAGAACCAGGATCAGGATCGCCGCTATGATCTGGGGGATGTAGGATATGAACTGGGCCAGAACGTCAGAGATCGCTGAGATCCCTAGAGTGTCCACGGCCATCGTGATGGCTAAAGAACACGAGCCAGAAGACCAGCTTGCCCAGGATGGACAGCGGGGTCTGTTGGGTCTGGGACCTGTCGAAGAACTGCTTTATGCCCCCCTGCTCCATCCAGCTCTCAAAGCCCATGCTCTGAAGCACCCTGGTGGTTATGCCCTGCAAGACCTTGGCTATGATGAAGCCGATAACGAGGATGAGGAGGGCGCCGATGAGAGCCGGCAAGGTCCCCAGGAGGGCGCCGAGCCCCTCCGATAGTGATTGCGTTACTGCTTGCA
>JACCSM010000134.1 GCA_013698525.1 Rubrobacteraceae bacterium | reverse complement strand
GGCGTGCTGACTAGCTGAATCAGTATGCACCCTCGCGGCGTAGAACGGCGCCGAGGGTCTTCAGGATGATCTTGAGGTCGAATGAGAGCGACCAGTTCTCTATGTAGTAGAGGTCCAGACGCACCATCTCCTCGAAGGAGAGGTCGGAGCGACCGCTGGTCTGCCAGTAGCCGGTCATCCCAGGGACGGCCCCTAGCCTCCTCTTATGGGATTCCTCCATCCCCAGGAAGTCACGTACCGGCAAGGGCCTTGGGCCGACCAGGCTCATCTCCCCCTTTAGGACGTTCACGAGCTGCGGCGATTCGTCTATGCTCCAGCGCCGCAAGAAACGCCCGACCCTGGTCACGCGAGGATCGTCCTTGATCTTGAAGGCCGGACCCTTAGCCTCGTTGAGATCTTCGAGGGCCGCCTGGCGTACTTCGGCGTCCCTTTGCATGGAGCGAAACATGTAGCAGACGAAGACCTTCTCGTCCGCCCCGACGCGCTTCTGACGGAAGAGCACGGGCCCTGGCGAGTCGAACCTGACTGCAATTGCCACGGCCAGAAAGAAGGGCGAGAGGAGCACGAGCCCGCCCACGGAGACCGTCACATCGAGGACACGCTTGAGGGTCCGCTGGGTATTGTCCAGCCCTGGGTAATGGACCTCGAGGAGCGGCAACCCCATGCCTTCCGATAGTATGGTACGGCCCCGCATCAGGGCGAAAGCGCCAGGCACCACCCTCAGCGGCACCCCGCGCAACCGCACCGAGTGGACGAGCTCGAGGAGCTCCTCGTCGGGCAGACCCTCCGCCCCGACGAGGACGACACCACGGGCTTGTGTGCGGTCCAACACCTCCCTTACCGACGTAAGATACTCCTCGGCCCCCCCGCTTCCGAGGTCCACCTCACCGGCCAGGACGTAGGCGCCGGGCGCGTGCTCCATCATCCGGCGCAACCGCGTTCGTCCTTCGTCATCCCCGAGCAGAAGAACCGGAGTCTGTCCGAAGCCGCGGCGGTAGATCCTACCTATGGCCCGCTCGTAGAGGAACCTGAGCGCGCCGGAGCACAGGAGGCCGAGTACGGCGGCCGACGCTATCTCCCCGAGCCCGAGGCCGCTCTCCGGGTAGATCGTCGCCCCGATCGTCACCAAACCGGCCCAGCAGAATGCGGCCCCGATGAGCCCCCCGGGGCTGCGCCGTACAGGTGCCCTGTCGTAGAGGCGGAAAGCGGCGAAGACCGTGATCCAGGCCGCGAGCAACAGCGGAGCGAGGCCGATGGCCGGATCCGACCTGCCGCCAGCGACCCAGGCGACCCCTCCCAACCCGAGCGCGAGAGCGTCTGCGAGCACCAGAATGAGGACGCTCGTAAAGCGCCGCAGCAGCTTGAAGCCAAGGAGCCTCTTCGAGATGTCTCTCAAGATCCGCACGGAGTCCTCCGTGCGAGGAGTATACCGCCGCAGGACAGCGGGTTTTGGAAGAGTTGTCCTTCCAAAACCCGCGCTGGTCAGCGTTTCATCTTGTCAGTTATTTGTTTGCTGAATTGCTGAGTGTGTAAGATTGAAGGTGAGACAGAAGGCGGCAAGGCGGAGGAGTGAGAGCCATCGAGGAGCGGTTTGGGTCCCAAGTGGATGAACACCCTGCCGTGTTCAGGTTCGAGAAGTGGCTCCAGACCTACGCGGGCAAGCACCCGGCAGCTTTCTACGGTTTGTATCGGCTGGCGCGCAAGGACCAGGCGCGCGTCGTGACCCCAAAGACGCAACTGGTCATGGAGGGATTCCCGAGGTCGGCCAACTCGTTTGCCAGGGCGGCCTTCAACAGGGCGCAAAGCGAGAGGGTGCGTATTGCCCACGGACTTCACGTTCCTGCGCAGGTGATCCGGGCCGCACGGTGGCGGATACCCACCCTGGTTCTGATACGAAAGCCCAAAGACGCCGTGCTGTCGTTCGCCGTACGAGACCCGATCTCCGTCGACCAGGCTCTTAGGTACTATCTATCTTTCTACGAGACCGTCGAAGGGTACCGTGATGCCTACGTCCTCGGACTCTTCGAAGAGGTAACAGGGGACTTCGGACAGGTCATCCGACGCATAAACGAAAGGTTCGGGACGACCTTCTCTGTGTTTCGTCATGACGCACGGAACGTCGACGGCGTGTTCGCCCGCATCGAGAGAAACTCCAGGAAAAGGTTTGGGGAAGCTTCATGGGAGAACAAAGCCTCACGTCCCTTAGCCGCCAGAGAGAAGAAAAAGCGCGAAGTGGGATACGAACTGGAGGACCCGAAACGCAGGATCTTGATCGCCAGGGCTGAGGCCGTGTACGACCGTCTGACACGCAAGCCGGCTCCGGATCGCTAACGACGATCCTGCGGAGGGTCCTTGACAGGTCCCCTCCCGGCTGGCCTGAAGAGGAGCTGTCTCAGGACTCGCAACAGGAAGAGGGGGTTGCCGAGGAGGTAGCGTCGCCACAGGCGGCGGGGCTCGTGCAGGAGCCGCGCCAGCCACTCGAACCCGCTCTCGGTCAGGAGGCGCGGGCCACGGCGCACCCTCCTGGAGGCGTAGTCGAAGGCGGCGCCGCAGGTGAGGGCGACGCCGGCTTCGAGCCCGTGCCTGTTCTCCGTCAGCCAGATCTCCTGGAGCGGCATCCCGAGGCCTATCAGCAGGATGTCCGGAGCGGCGGCGTTGATCTCCTCAAGGACCGCCTCGGTCTCGGCGCTCCCGGTCGAGTGGTCGAAGTAGCCGTGACGGACGCCGACGATCCTCAAGCCGGGATAATGTTCTCTCAACTTCCTGGCGGCCTCCTGCGCCACACCTGGTCTGGCGCCGAGGAAGTAGAGAGAGAAGCCCTCGGCCGCTGCGAAGCTAGCCAGCCGCCAGATCCAGGCTGCGTAGGTGATACGTGCTGGGATGCGCCCGCCGAGCATCCTCGCCGCCAGCACGACCCCAGCCCCGTCGCAGAAGGCGACGTCAGCGCTGTTCAGAGAGTCCCGCAGTGCAGAATCCCTATAGCAGAGGTTCAGACAGTGGGCGTTCACGTTCAATACGAGGCCGAGCTTTCCTCCCCTCGCCAGGCGTGCGATCTCCGCGTGCAGCTCCGCCACGGTTATCGGGTCCACGCCCACGCCAAGAACGTCGATCCTGCCCGCGCGATGCTCTACAGGAGGCGCCACAGGGCCTCCTCCAACTCCAGAAAGCGGACGTCCCAGGAGTTCTTACGCGCGAGTTCGATGCGGGCGCGTCTCTTCTCCTCGGTCTCGAGATGCTTCAAGTTTCGCAGAACCCCCACGTAGTCCTGCGGCCTCTGCGCGAGGTAGAGGTACCCGGCGAGATCCCGCATCGCCGGAAGGTGGGCGGTCACGAGGGGCTTGCCCGTGGCCAGGCACTCGAAGGTCTTGGCCGGCGCGATGGAGCGGGTTAGACCGTTGACCTTGTAAGGCAGTACGAAAGCGTCAACACCGGTGAGAGCGGCAGGCAGCCCGGCGTGGGACACCTCTCCCCTGTAGTCGACTCCGGGTATTTCGAAGAAACCCTTCTCTACGCTGCCAAGGCCGCCGACGATACGCAATCTGAAGCCTGCCCCTACGATAGCCCGCATGGCATCGAAGTCGATGCGTTCCAGGCTCAAGTGGCCGAAGAAGCAGACGGTGCTGACCTCTTTGTCGGGGTGGGGATCCTGCAGGGGCGCGAATCGCTCGTAGTCTACGGCGGGGCCGTTAAGAAAGGCGTCGGGCCTGAGGCGTCTAGCCTTCTTCAGCAGTTGCGCTGAGGTACAGGAGACGAGGTCGGTGCGGAGGAGGAGCTCGCGCTCCGTCTCTCCGATGTCCTTCGGTGCGCCGGGAAAATGCTCGTAGTCATCCGAACAGTCGTAGAGCACGAGCCTCGGGTCGAGGCCCGAGATCAGGCCCAGCGTCGTCCTGGTCGGCGGATAGGCCACGACGACCGGATGGGGGCCGGCTATCTTCCTGAGGTCGCTGAGGACGCGTGGGACGAGGAGCTTCGCGTTTGACCACCGGAATGCTCCGTAGGTCGGCGGGGCGGTGAGGGGCGCGTATACGGTGAGGTTCTTCTCAGCCGGCGGCTTCTCTCCCGCGCCACCGGAACGAAGGACCCGCGCGAAGACCCTGCGCAGCGAGTTTTTGGTCGGAAGGGGATTGGCGAGGCCCGTGGTCTCGACGAAGACGGTGGGATAGCCGGCGCCGGCGAAGAGGGTGGCGAGCGTCTGGTGCCTTTGCCAGAGGAAGCCCCACCTTACACCAGCGAGGATCACCACCGGCGGCTTGTGCACGAGGGAGCCTCCTACTCCCCTACACCCCGTCCATCAGGGCGTAGGCGCCGGAGGGGTCGGGCATGGCCCCTTCGCCGTAGAGGCGGTCGAGGCCGAAGAGGCGCAGGATCTCGTTGGCTCTCTCCAGCTGGTGGCTGCTCACACGAGTTCGCCACCCTTCCACGGAAGGAGCGGGCACGTTCTTCCGGCTCAGGGGAGAAGGGCGTCTCAGTCTGGCGTAGACACGTTCGTCGAAGTCCTCGCCGAGGGAGGCGAACAGGCTCCGTAGTTCCACTTCGGGACGCGCGAGCAGGTTCTCGTAGAAGGTGAGGTGCACCTCCTGTGGCCCGAACTGCTTCAGGGGGACGTAGTTGTCTATGCACCACAGGAAGAGGTGCCGCTCGAAGTCGTCGCTGGCGGCCCGGATATCCGCCTCCATGGGGAGGAGGAAGTCTTCTACCAACTCCCGCTGCTCCAACGTCTCCGAGAGGTTATCCTTCCACCCGAGATCGAGCCTGGATGCCACGACGGCGCAAGGATGCCTGAGCAGGAGAATGATCGGCATTCCGGGGAAGTTCACGCGCATCCAGCCGAGGAGCAAGTTGGCCCTTATGTCCTTGATCAGACGCCGCCTCGCGACGATGCGCCCGTTGAACCGGTCGGTCCAGGGGTCCCTGAGCCCGCCCGTGAGCACGAGGCGGGCCGGCTCCAGAAACTCCTCCCTCCTGTCTTCGGGCCTCAGGTACTGTTTGGTCCTGAAGTGCCCTAACGTGCCGACCTCTCTCGGGTTGAAGGGTTCGAAGACATAGCGATATCCCCTTCTGTAATTGATGATCTGCGAGAGCCACGTGGTCCCGCTCCGCCCGCTCCCTGCCAGAAAGACGGAGCTTCTGTGGTCCCCTTTTCCCAGGTCGACGTAGAAACCGCCTGGCAGCCGTGAGAAAGGAGCGCCCCTCGGCTTCAACGGGGGTGCGGGGTCGGACGCTCAGCCCCACTGTCGGCGGTAGGAGCCTCGGCGGCACCCCAGTCCTCCCTGGAGGCGAACTTCACTGCGACGGCGGCGAGGATAAAGAAGAAAAGCGTCGAGGCCGGGAGGTACCAATGCCACTCGAACGCCGACGAGACGAGGTAGACGATGAGCGCGGAGCCCAGCCCTGCCAGAAGGAGCCGGCGTTCTCCCTGCGGACCCGACCGCCAGACGGCCCTCCCTGTGTAGCCGACGAGGACCGCCACAAACCCAAGCAAGGCCAGAAAGGCGAACAAGCCGGACTCGGTGCCCTGCTCGAGATACACGTTGTGGACCTGTTTGACGCCCTTGAGGCCCGGTCTATCCTCCAGCCACGTGTACTGGAAGGTCCCTGCCCCCGTACCTGTGAGGGGGCGCTCCTTCCACGCTGCCCAGGCGACCCTCCAGTAGTCTCCCCTGGAGCTGATATCTAGCGAGGCGAGTCTCTGGCCGGCGTTCCCCGTCTCGTTCGCGTTGCCGAGGAGCGTCGAGTAGGCCTGCCCGGGCCCATCGTACCCGTCGACGACCACGAGAGCGCCCAATACGACCGCAAGCACTCCTCCGGCCACGACGAGGATTCCGAGCCATCGCCTGGCCGCTGATGCCAGCTCGTAGCGGTTCATTAGGACAGCGTAGGCGGCCTGCAGCGCGAAGGCCACGAGGAGGGCCACGATCAGATCGTTCCTGAACAGAGTCCCGTCGGCGATCTTCTGCTGACGTGAGACGTCGGTCCCGAGTAACCCAGGGAGACTCTGCATCTGCCACCAGAGCCAGGCGCCAGGCAACGAGAGAAGGAGAAGGTCGGCGAGCATCCGCAGGCGGCCACTAGTGAAGACGAAGAGGACGATGAGTCCTATCCCGAGGGACCCTATGCCGCCGCGAGAGACTGTGAGGTAGAGCGCGATAAAGAAAGAGAGCATGACGGCGGCGTAGAGTCCCCTCAGGACGAAACCGCGCAGCGTACTCATCCGCGCCAGGGCCAGCACCACCCCCATCCCCAGGATGACGGCGGTGGTGTTGGCGTACCCCAGGGTCGAGTCCATCCTTACCCCATCCAGGGAGCGGACCGGGTACTCGATCGGGCTTATCTTCTGCAAGAGTCCGTAGCCTGCGACCGCCGCGACCATGACGACCGAGGCGTCGATGAGCGAGCCGACCTGCCGCCCTGAGGTGAGCGCGGCCAGGGCCATAAGGAAGGCCGCCAGGTACATAGAGGAGCGCAGGGTCTCCTTGATGGTCTCCGTCTCACTTATCGTCCAGACCATGGAGAGCCCCTTTACGGCTACGAGCGCCGTCAGCAGCCCGACCAGCAGGATGCCGACTGAGGGCAGGTCCCAATAGAACCCGCGCACGAACAGCGTTACGAACAGCAGCGCCAGAACGCCCGCGGCAACAGGCAGCCAGAGCTCGTCCCTGTAGAGGCCGGCATCCAGCATCCCGTAGGCTGTTGCGGCCAGGAGCGCCAGCATGACAAGACCCTTGAAAACGCCAAGCAGCCGGCCTGGACGGCGGTGCTTCTCCCTGTCCTCTGTGTGTTCCGTACCGGAGAAGCGCTCGCTGGTGTCGCCGGGGGGCTGGACTTCCCTCACTCCTTCGCCCCGGGGCGATCACACATCAGGAACATCCGTTCAACACCACCCCGAGCAGGTTGGCACCAGCTTCCAGAAGGTCGTCCGTCGTCTCACGGGCGACGCTCTTTAGAGTCCTGGAGGCGTGGACGACGAGCAAGACCCCGTCAAAGCCGCCAAGGAGGTTCGGGGACCGTAGCACCCGCGCCGCTACCGGCGCGTCGAGCAGCACGAGGTCCCGGCTCTTTTGCAGGCCTCGTACTGCCTTCGGGATCCCCTCATCCTCCAGAAGGGAGACGGGGTCCAACAGAATGGGACCTGTCGGGACGACCAGAAGTCCCGGGATGACCTCATACCCAAAGTGCTCCAGGGGCTTACTGTCATCGAGACCGCTGGTAAGCCCGACGAAGTTCGGTTCGCCGAGCATCCTGTGCAACTGCGAGTTTTCGAGGTTGCAGTCCACGACGGCGGCCCGCCGCCCCATGCCGGCCAGGGCGGCTCCGAGGCCGAGGCAGATGCTGGTCCGCCCGGTGCCAGGCTCGGGACTGGTGACGACGACGCTACCCGTCCCCCCCATCCTCAGAAGGTTGCCCGCCAGCTCCTCGTAGTGACGCCTCACTGGTGAGTCGGGGTCGAGCAACCCCCGGGCACCCGCGTCGCTTATGGCCCCGAGCCTCACGTCAACCCTCGGTTTTCCTCGAAGAGTAGTCCGGTATGGTCCCCAGCACCGGCACCCTCAGCGTTAATTCGACGTCGCGTACGCCCCGCCAGCCGCTGGCCCGCCCCTCGAGTATCAGAGCGGCGGCGCCCCCTATCAGCAAACCTGCCCCTGCCGCTATGGCCGCGTAGATCAGGGGCCGAGGACTATAATCTCCAGGCACGGCTCTCTGCTCTACGACGGCCTCGGCGACCGGTACGCCGTCGGCGAGCGGCCTGTCGCCGAGGTCCTCGACTCCCTCGACGAACAACTCGGCGTAAGCATTCGCCGCCAGGGCCGCCTGACCAGGCTCGTTGCCGAGGAATCGTATCTGTAACCCCGGCCCGCCGTCCGTGTTAGCGACCGTCCTCGGATCGAGCCGTTCCGAGAACGCCTTCGGCTCGGCTTCCCAGCCAGCCCGGCGCCTTACCTCGCTCAACATCTCCTGCGTAACGACGGCGCCACGCACTTCCTCGAGGAAGGCAAGCATGGCCTCCTCACCGTCCAGCTCCTCCTGCGGCCTGACGCTTACCTTCGCCTCGGCGGTGTATACCGGCTCGCGGAAGATCCCGAAGAGCAGGGCGATGCCGGCAAGGACCAGCACGACCCCGACGACCAGCAGACGCCGCCTCTGCAGTACGTAGAGGATCTCAGAGAGCGAGGGATCGTCCCTCGCCCTGCCCCGCCAGCCCCTGCCGCTAGTAGATGTCACTGTTGATTACCTGCTCACGATAGGCCCCAGGGTCCACGTTCAGCAACTCCAGAAGGCCAGGCGCCTGCTCGGATGGGCTCTGCGCGAGAATCCTGCGCGCCTGCCCATACCAACCCTGAACGACCAACGCATCGGCGAGGGCGAGGTCCATAGATATCAGCAACTGCCGCTGCTGCTGTCCTACCGGTGTACCCGGCCTGTTCAGTTCGGCGGCAGCCATACGCCTGGCACGCCTTATGTTCTTCACACCTTCGAGCGGATCGCCGGTTCGTACCTGGATCCTGCCAAGATCGTAGCGGTCCTGGTAGGTGATGCTCTTCTCTTCCTCGAGCGCCTCGTACTTCTCTCTGGCCTCCCGCAGCTTTCCCTGTCTCGCGAGCGTCTGCGCAAGAG
>JACCSM010000107.1 GCA_013698525.1 Rubrobacteraceae bacterium | reverse complement strand
CGCTACAGGGAGAACTTCGAGGCCATCTTCAGGGATCACGCACTACCAGAAGACCCCTCGTTCTACGCCGTCGTCCCCTCGAAGACAGCGCCGCGCATGGCCCCTGACGGGATGGAAAGCCTGTTCGTTCTCGTCCCCGTGCCGCACCTCGGGCCGAACGTGGATTGGAACCGCGACGGGGACGCTTTCAGGGAGAAGGTCTACGGCCTGCTAGAGCGGCGGTGCGGGCTCGACCGGAGTCGCGTCGTCTACGAGAAGGTAAGGACACCGCTCGACTGGCGAGACGAGTACAACCTGGAGCAGGGGGCTGCGTTCGGTATCGGGCACGGCATCTTCCAAGTGGGATACTTCCGACCTCCGATGGTGTCGAAGGCCGTGCAGGGGATGTATTTCGTTGGCGCGAGCACGAGGCCAGGTACCGGGGTACCGCTCGTTACCATAGGGGCCAGGCTTGTGGCCGACCGTATAGGGCGCGAGGTCGGAGGCTCTTGAAGCTCGACCCCGCTGGCGGCAAGAAACTCGACGGCGGGCTCTCGCTCGCCGAGAGCTACGACCTGTGCCGCAGGGTACAGAAGGCGCACAGCAGGACCTACTACTTCTCGACCAGGCTGTTCCCTGCCGAGGTCAGGCCGCGCGTTCACGCCCTCTACGCCTTCATGCGCTACGCCGACGAGATCGTGGACCACCCACACGACCTGCCCCTCGACGCCCAGCTCTCCGTCCTGGAGGAGTTCGAGGCCGAGACGATGGCGGCCGTCTCGGGTGAGGAGGTACCCAACCCGGTTCTGCGCGCCTACGCAGACACGGTGCGCGCCTGCGACATCGACCCTGGGACCATAACCGCCTTTATGGAGAGCATGAAGATGGATACTCGCGTCTTCCGCTACCAGACATACGCGGACCTCGAGGTATACACCTACGGGAGCGCCGCCGTCGTCGGCCTTATGATGTGCAGGGTCGTAGGGGTGGCAGAAGGGAAGGCCGACGTCCACGCCGAGGCGCTCGGCGTCGCCATGCAGCTCTCCAACTTCCTGCGCGACGTCGGGGAGGACTGGCGGCGCGGGCGGATTTATTTGCCGCTGGAGGATCTGGCGCGCTTCGGGTATACGGAGCGGGATCTCGCTCTTGGTGTCGTCGACGAGCGGTTTGTCGCACTGATGCGCTTCGAGATAGAGAGGGCGCGGGGGCTTTACAAGGTAGCCGATGAGGGGATGGGCTACATCCCGAGGGGGAGGCGTTTCCCCGTGGTCGTGGCGCGCGAGCTGTACGCGGCGATCCTCGACCGCATCGAGGCCCAGCGATACGACGTCTTCTCGCGCAGGGCGCAGGTCTCGCGCCCCGCGAAACTCCTTGTCGCGGCCAGGTGCGCAGCCAGCGACCCCGGCGAGATAGCTGACCGCATCCGCTACAGGCGTACCAGCCCGACCGGATAGACGCGTTCCGGATTGAATTCCCGGGGCTATCGTGCTGTAATTGTTGGGTCACGGCCCCAAGGGGCCATGACGCTCATCGAGAGCGGCGGAGGGACGGGCCCTGAGAAGCCGCGGCAACCGGCGAGGCGTGAGCGTCTCGTGGTGGGTGCCAACTCCCGCGGAGCAGACTCCGGCAGATGAGGTGAAAGAGTAGTCGCAGCCTCTCTCCTCCGCGCGAATGGGTAACGAAAATGGAGAGAGGTCTTATCTTGAGTCCGAACTTGAGAGAGTTGCTCGCGACGCGGGTCCTAATAGGGGACGGCGCCGTGGGCACGCTGCTTGGCGAACGCGGCGTAGGCTTCGGCCACCCCTACGCCCGCGCGAACCTCTCCCACCCTGGCATGGTCAACGACATCCACGTGGAGTACCTGAGGGCTGGCGCGGACGTGATAGAGACCAATACTTTCGCCGCCAACCGTTTCAAGCTCGAGACCCACGACCTCGAAGAGAGGGTCCGCGAAGTAAACGCCGAGGGCGCCAGCCTGGCCCGCAAGGCGGCCCGTGCCGCCGCAGGAACAGGTGACAGGGCGCTCGTCCTCGGGGCCATCGGTCCGCTCGGGCGTCCGCTCGCCCCCGTAGGTCCCGTCAGTCCGGAGCGGGCGAAATCCGTCTTTCTGGAGCAGGCCGAAGCGCTCCTCGAAGGCGGGGCCGATGCGATACTTCTCGAGACCTTCACCGACCTCGTCGAGCTACGGCTCGCTTACGAGGCGGTCGGGGCTCTTGGTGCGCCGGTCCTGGCGTACAAGACCTTCGTCGAAGACGGTGAGACGCTCGCAGAAGGGCTGCCGGGGCGGGCGGCGCGCGAGATCTCCTCCTGGGGAGCCGACCTGACAGGGGCGAACTGTACCGTCGGTCCGCAAAGGATGGTGGAGATCATCGGTCAAATGGCAGACGCAGCAGGCCCCGTCGCGGCCTTCCCCAACCCCGGCCTCCCCCAGCTCGTCCGCGGCCAAATCCGCTTCAGCAAGGACGTCGACCACTTCGCCGAGTACGGCGTCAAGCTCGCCGAAGCAGGGGCGCGTCTCGTAGGCGGCTGCTGCGGGACCACCCCGGCCCACGTGAAGGCGCTCTCCGAAGCGCTGCGGGATTTCAGGGTCGAAGGCACAGGAGCACGCCGCCGGGCGGTCATGGTGGAGCAGCCCGGGCAGGCGTATGTCTTAGCAGAGCCCGTTTCGGAGTTCGCGGAGCGGTTGCGTACCGGCTTCGCCGTGACGGTCGAGGTCGACCTGCCGCGCGGTAACGCCATCGAGCAGGTCGTCGAGGCGGCGCGGCGCTTGAAGGAGCGTGGCGTCCACGCGATAGACATCTCCGACGGGGCGCGGGCGAGGCTAAGGATGCATCCTGTGGCTGCGGCCAGGATCGTACAGGATGAAGCAGGCATCGAGGTCGTCGCCCACATCTCATGCCGCGACAGGAACATTATCGGGTTGCAGGCTGATCTGCTCGGGGCGGCGGCCCTGGGAGTAAAGAACATCCTGGCCGTGACGGGCGACCCGGCCCAGATCGGGGACTACCCGGAAGCGACCTCGGTCTTCGACACCGACTCGGTCGGCCTCGTCCACATCCTCTCCAGGATGAACCGGGGGGAGGACCTCGCAGGCAACCCCATAGGCGAGCCGCCGGGGTTCCTCGTTGGGGCGTCGTTCAACCCTACGGCAGAAGATCTGGACGAGGAGGTAGAGAAGCTGCGGCGCAAGGTCGAGGCCGGGGCCCACGCCTTCTGGACTCAGCCCGTCTTCGAGATCGGGGCCCTCGAGAACGCCCTCGAGCGTGTCGGTGACGATGGGGTCTGCATCCTGCTCGGCCTCATGCCCCTACGCAGCGCCAGGCAGGCGGAGTTCCTCCACCACGAGGTCCCAGGTATAAATATACCGAAGCACGTCCGCGAGAAGCTCGCAGCCCTCTCCCCAGAAGACGCCCCTAAGTACGGCGTCGAGGTCGCCCAGAGACTTCTCGTCGCGGCGCGGCCCTTGATCGGCGGCGCGTACATAATGCCGCCGGCAAGCGCCCCAGACCTCGCAGGGGATGTGCTCGAGGCCATCAGCCTGCCCGCGGGGAGACGATGAAAAGCTTGACTGTACCCACAGGATAGGAGTCGATGGTTCTCCAACACACGAAGAACGAAGAGAGGCAGGCCAGGTTAATCCGTTTCAGGGCGCTCTTGGAGCAACGCATCGTGCTGCTCGATTGCGCGATGGGGACCATGATCCAATCCTACGGCCTCTCGGAGAAGGACTATAGGGGGGAACGCTTCGCCGATCATCCGGGGGAGCTCGAGGGCAACAACGACCTGCTCTCGATCACCCAGCCAGGGATGATCGGTGACATCCACGAGGCAGCGATGGACGCAGGCTCGGACATCATCGAGACGAACACCTTCAGCTCGACCTCTATCGCCCAGGCGGATTACTTGTTGGAGGATCTAGCCTACGAACTGAACTACGAGGCGGGCCGCTTGGCACGCGAGGCCGCAGACGCCTACACGGAGAAGACGCCAGAGAGGCCACGCTTTGTGGCGGGCGCCCTCGGACCGACGAACCGCACGGCCTCGCTCTCGCCGGACGTCAACAACCCGGGCTTCAGGAACATCACCTTCGACGAGCTCGCCGGGTCGTACGCAGAAGCCGCGCGGGGGCTCGTCGATGGCGGGGTGGACCTGCTCCTCGTCGAGACCATCTTCGACACGTTGAACGCCAGGGCTGCCATCTTCGGGATCACATCTTACCTAGAGGATGAGGGCATCGACGTTCCCATAATGATCTCGGGCACGATCACCGACGCGAGCGGGCGCACGCTCTCGGGGCAGGTGACCGAGGCTTTCTGGAACTCCGTGCGCCACGCGAACCCCATAAGCGTGGGGCTGAACTGCGCGCTCGGGTCGAAGGAGCTTAGGCAGTACGTCGAGGAGCTCGCCAGGATCTCGGACGTTCCCGTTAGCGCCTACCCGAACGCAGGCCTGCCCAACGAGTTCGGCGAGTACGAAGAGACGCCCGAGATGATGGCGGCAGAGATCCTGGAGTGGGCCGAAGCAGGCTGGCTGAACATCGTCGGCGGCTGCTGCGGGACGACGCCGGATCACATAATGGCCATAGCCGAAGCCGTCTCTGGCCACCCGCCGCGCGAGATACCTGAGATCCCGAAGAAGCTCAGGCTCTCGGGGCTCGAACCGTGCAACATCGGGCCCGACTCCTTGTTCGTGAACGTCGGCGAGCGAACCAACGTCACTGGTTCTGCGCGATTCAAGGACCTCATACTGAACGAGGATTACGAGACGGCCCTTGACGTGGCGCGCCAGCAGGTCGAGAACGGCGCCCAGATCATAGACGTCAACATGGACGAGGGGATGCTCGAAGGCGAGGAGGCGATGGTCCGTTTCCTCGACCTCGTCGCCTCAGAACCTGACATCTCGCGGGTGCCCGTCATGATCGACTCGTCCAGGTGGTCGATCATCGAGGCCGGCTTGAAACACGTACAGGGCAAGGCTGTGGTCAACTCTATAAGCCTGAAGGAGGGCGAGGAAGAGTTCGTCAGGCAGGCGCGAATCCTGAAACGGTACGGTGCAGCGGTGGTCGTAATGGCCTTCGACGAGCAAGGCCAGGCCGACTCGAAAGACAGGAAGGTCGAGATATGCAAACGCGCCTACCGCGTCCTCACGGAAGGGGTCGGTTTGCCGCCCGAGGACATCATCTTCGACCCCAACGTCTTCGCCATCGCCACCGGCATCGAGGAGCACGACAACTATGGTGTTGACTTTATCGAGGCGGTGCGTGAGATCTCGCAGGCACTCCCCCACACCAAGACCTCAGGCGGCATCTCGAACGTCTCGTTCTCGTTCAGGGGCAACAACCCTGTGCGGGAGGCCATCCACGCGGTCTTCCTCTACCACGCCGTAAAGGCTGGCCTGACGATGGGCATAGTCAACGCGGGCCAGCTCGCCGTCTACAACGAGATCGATGAGGACCTGCGCGAGGCCGTAGAGGACGTTGTCCTGAACCGCCGCCCCGACTCTACCGAGCGCCTGCTTGCCCTGGCGCAGAAGTATCGCGACCAGGACGATACG
>JACCSM010000050.1 GCA_013698525.1 Rubrobacteraceae bacterium | reverse complement strand
GAGGTCATCATCGCCAGAACGCCTGTCGCGTAGGCCCCAGCCTGCGAGCCCACGTCGGCGGCGAAGATGACCGTGACGATCATAGAGATGGCTGTGTAGACGAGTACCAGCGGCCTGACGGCCCTGCCCCACTCCGGCGACATACCGTAGCGTGGTAGATAGCGGGGCACCACGTTCAGTAGCCCTGCCATGGCCGAGGCCCCAGCGAACCACAGGATAGTTATGGTGCTGATGTCGTAGATAGTGCCGAACGCGTTGCCGAGCTGCTCGTGAGCCACGTAGGCGAGGGCGCGGCCCTGCGCCTCGCCCTCAGGGCCGAACTCGCTCTGGGGTATCAAGAGGGTCGTCACGATGCTCGTCGTCATGAGGTAGAAGCACATGATCAGGGCCGCAGTGAAGAGCATCTTGCGGGTATTTCGTATGCGGCCCTCAGGGCGCTCGGGGTCGTCGTCGGCGTCTCCGCGCACCAGCGGCATCATGCTCACGCCGGTCTCGAAGCCGGAGAGGCCGAGGGCGAGTCTAGGAAATACGAGCAGCGAGACGCCGATCATGCCAAGGGCGCTTCCGTGCTGCCTGAAGAGGGCGCTCCGCCAATCGGCCAGAACCTGGGGTTGCGTCGCGATCTCGTAGAAGCCTGCCGCTACGACCACGATGTTCCCCAGCAGATAGGCGCCGACCACGGCGACCGCGATGCCGATCGCCTCCCTGAAGCCTTTGAGGAAGACCCCGCCGAGGACAGCGAGCAGTACCAGTGTGATGAGTATCCTCTGATCCCGCAGGGCCTCTGGCCAGAACGGGTTCTCGACCACATGGGCGGTGGCGTCCGACGCCGATAGTGTGATGGTGATGACCCAGGAGGTCGCCACGAAACCAAGCAGGCAAAGGACGAACAGCTTGCCCTTCCAGAACGAGAGCAGGCGCTCGAGCATCGCGATCGAACCTTGCCCGTGCGGGCTCTCCGCCGCGACCACGCGGTACATGGGTAACATCCCGAAGAGCGTCAGTAGTACGATCAGCAGGGTGGCGAAAGGCGACAGGGCGCCGGCGGTGGCGACTGCGATCCCAGGTATATAGCCAAGGGTGGAGAAATAATCCACGCCGGTCAGGCACACGACCTGCCACCACGCATGCTGCTCTTCTCCTTCTCTGGCCTCGGGCCCCTTTACCTCTTCGATGCGCTCCTCGAGGAGCCAGCGTAAGAACCGCCTGCCAGTATTCTGCTTCGAATCGGTGGATTCGGCCATTATGGCCGTGCCCCGGTCGGGGAGGTACGGCTTGCCCGGGTTGGACGATACCCGTTCATGGTGAGCCCAGGAAGTATAGGATATCGGAGATCACGGGGGCAGGGTCTCTTTCGTCCTCCGGGTCGCCCTGAGCTTCAGCCCCGGCCGAGCGCTTCGGCGACGAGCTCTGCGACCTCGGACGGGTTCGTCGCAGCCCTGATGCCCGCCTCCCTGAGCGCCTCGCTCTTGGCCTCTGCCGTGCTCTCGCCGCCCGAGACGATGGCGCCGGCGTGTCCCATCGTCTTGCCCTCCGGGGCCGTGAAGCCGGCGATGTATGCCACGACAGGGATGCTCATCTCGCTCTCGACGTACTCGGCTGCGAGCTGTTCTGCGTTGCCCCCGATCTCCCCGATCATCACGGCGCACTCTGTCTCGGGGTCAGCCTCGAACTTGCTCAGGATCTCGATGAAGTCAGTCCCTATTATCGGGTCGCCGCCGATCCCGACGGCGGTGCTCTGCCCGATCTCCCTCTGCGTGAGCTCGTTGACGATCTGGTAGGTCAGCGTGCCGCTGCGGCTTACGACGCCGACGTTGCCAGGCATAAAGATGTCTATAGGCATTATAGAGACGTTCGCCTTCTCCGGCGAGAGGACGCCGGGACAATTCGGTCCGACGAGGGTGGCGTCCTTGGTTTTGAGGTAGTTCGCGACCCGCATCATGTCGTGCACGGGGATGCCTTCTGTGATGCAGCAGATGGTCGAGAGTCCGGCGTCCAGCGACTCGAAGATGGCGTCGGCGGCGAAGGGCGGGGGGACGAAGATCACACTCGCGTTCGCGCCTGTCTCTTGGACGGCCT
>JACCSM010000046.1 GCA_013698525.1 Rubrobacteraceae bacterium | reverse complement strand
CCACTGCTTGAGCGACCTGGTCAGGTGCGGTTGATCGAAATAGCCGACCTCGTGGACGGCGTCGGAGATCGGGTTGCCTCGTTGCAGGAGGGTCGCCGCCTGTTGGGCGCGCTCGATCTGGCGAATGGGCTTTGGGACAGTCCGGTGGCCCGCAGGAAGCGGTGCCGTACCGCCCGGGGTGACAACGACTGTGGTCGGCCTCGCAACACGGTGTCCACGAGCGGGTGGCGAACCAGCACCCCGTTGTGCACAAGCCTGTCTACGAACGTCTCCGCATTGTCGTGGTTGGGGAGCTCCCACGCGGAACCCTTCAGCCAGAAGGATCGACTCGAAGCACCGGGTAGCACCGTCTCTGTATCGAGGAATCTCCCGGCGGGCAGGTGGGGCATGAAAGTGCCTAGCTTAAACTTGATCCAGAGTATTTCGGCGCCTTCGGCATAATGTGCGACCCCGGCCGTCGTCCACGGTCCGACAAACACTACCCGCACCTCACCATCCTTCCTCACGAAGACCATATGCCAGTGGTACTCAGCGGGGCGGGTAGGAGAATCGTCGCGCAAGGTTCTACCACGCATAATCGATGACACGTAGGGCGAGTCCGACCGTCTGTCCCTGCAGGTCATGCTCGCACGCTCGGCCCCTACATGCTCAACATTGGGTATCAGTTCGTCCTCCGCGCCAGAGAGAGCGCGTCCGGTCGACCTGCCACCCGTGTATCCTTCGGCACTCTTGTCTCGAAACCTCAACGTCTTTCCCTTACGTGCGCTTATCGAAGCATACAGGCCATAGCCGTGAAACCCAACGGCGAACTGTCTGCTCCGGTCCTCGATCATACGAATCGGCTGCACGGTATTGACTCTGCCCACCCGAGCCGTTCTCTCGTTTGGCTCTCCAAATCGGAGCCCGAGCTCTGGTACGGGCGACTACGCATTATCATTCTCTGTCATGCTGGTTGCTCCTTCGATCGTTCATGCGGCGCATGCCGAAAGACTGCGGAGCGGCGAGGGGAGCGAACACGTCGTCCAAAGCAGTCAGCGAAACAGGGCGTTCCAGCTGACAGACTCGGAAACCACTCGATTGTCATCGCAGCCGCAACAGGCTCGCCAGGAGACTCGGGCCTGAGACCGTGTTGACGACAAGCCTGAGGCGCTGGGACGCGGCCGCGGACACCATCGAGATGCTGGCCGTTTCGGAGGAAGGGCGTGGCTAGTCCAGACGCCGATGTTGGCGCTTGAGGTCAAGGGCGCCGGGGGATGCGACGGCAGCGCTATTCCTGGCGCACCTGCTGCGGGAAGTACCCTGGCGGGGGCGCTGTCGACGACGGCTTCGACCGACTACGCCGTGCTGGAAGAGGCGCACAGGACGGGCTCGAGAGAAATGCGTCTCGTCTCCGCGCAGGAAAGCGTCGTCGAGCCGCCTCGGCGGTTCGAGGCAAGCCAGACCCGCTAGGGCACGTTGGGGGAGAGCGGCTTGATCTTCGACGCTGGCAACCAGAGCGTGGGTGAATACCTGGACCGGTGACTCAACGACTCTGTAAGGGACACATGACGGCAGTACACCTTCTTGAGGTATGAGCAGCTCGTGCGACTCCACATCAGCCCTGCCCTCGGAAGGAAAGCTCTTAAGAAACTCGCTCAATCCGTCCCTTTCTACTGCCTCACGTCCGTGCCCTCCGCGGACCTCTCTACTCCAGGTAGTGGTAGTCGAGGCTGTAGTCCTCGTCGAGGGCCTTGCGTATCTCCGCCGGCACCTCGCCCACGGGCTCGGTCCACAGGTGCATGTCGCCCCCTTCGTCCCCGGCGCAGAGGATGTTCTTCTGCCACCCGTCCGCTTCCTCGGGGAAGTCCTCGCGGTGGTGGGCGCCGCGCGACTCCTCCCGGGCGAGGGCGCCGCGCATGACGGCCTCCGCCGCGGTTAGCATGGCGCGCAGGTTGAGGACGTGCTCGAACCGCCGGCTCGTGGAGGCGTCGGGGATTGCAAGCTCTCCGGCACGCTTCTTAAGGTCCCGGAGCTTCACGATCCCCTCGCGCAAGCCGTCGCCGGTGCGAACGATGCCGGCGTGGTCCCAGACGAGGTCGCGCAGCTCGTCAATGAGCCCCTCCGGATCCCGTTCGCCGCCTCCTGTTCCGGTCGCGAGAACGTCGAGGGCCGCGAAGTGCTCTTGTGCCGCCCCCTCGTCGAGCGGGACGGGAGGCAACAGGTCATCCAAGACATCCGCGAGGTGAGCGCCGAGGATCTTCCCGAAAACGACGGTCTCAGCCAGGGAGTTCCCACCGAGCCTGTTGGCGCCATGGACGCCGGCGGTCGACTCGCCAACGGCGAAGAGCCCCTCGACAGCCGTGGCGCACGTCCGCGGGTCGACCTCGATGCCGCCCATGCCGTAGTGGGCGGTGGGAGACACCTTCATGGGCTCCTCCGTTATATCCACCCCCTGCTCCACGAACTGCTCGTACATGTTCGGCAGCCGGTCCTTGATGTAGCCGGGGTCGCGGTGAGAGATGTCGAGCAGCACCGCCCCGTCGGGGGTGCCACGGCCCTCCCGGATCTCGCGGTAGTTGGCGCGCGCCACAACGTCGCGCGCGTCGAGCTCCATGTGCTTGGGCGAGTACCTCTCCATGAAGCGCTCGCCCTCGCTGTTGTAAAGACGCCCGCCCTCGCCCCTGACGGCCTCGGTGACGAGCCGGCCGTCCATCCCCTCGGGCTCGATCATCCCCGTCGGGTGGAACTG
>JACCSM010000039.1 GCA_013698525.1 Rubrobacteraceae bacterium | reverse complement strand
GCATCCCGAGAGGTTGCGCCTCGCCGACGGCCACGTCCGCTCCGAGGTTCCCCGGAGCTTCGAGGATGGAGAGGGAGATCGGGTCGCACACCGCCACGCACAACGCGCCCGCATCATGCGCCGCCCTAGAGGCAGCCTCGATGTCCTCCACTATCCCGAAGAAGTTCGGACTCTGAACGAACACGCCCGAGACGTCGTCCGGTACGGCGGAGAAGTCCGTAGTCCCTCCATCGAAGGACAGTTCCACGACCTCGACGCCGTAGGTTTCGATGACCTCGCGGTAGCGGGGGTTCAGGCCAGCGGAGACCGCCACCTTCGGGTCACGCTTTGTAAGCCTCGCGGTCATCAGGGCGGCTTCGGCGACGGCGTTTGCGCCATCGTAGACGGAGGCGTTGGAGACATCGAGGGCGGTGAGTTCTGAGATCACGGACTGAAACTCGAAGACGGCCTGGAGGTGACCCTGGCTGACCTCCGGCTGGTACGGCGTGTATGAGGTGAGGAACTCCCCGCGGCCGGTTATCGCGCCGATGGCGGAAGGCGTGATCCTATCGTACGCTCCCGCGCCCAGGAAGATCGGCATCCCCGAGACGTTCTCCCCGGCCCGCGCCTCCACGTCTTTCAGCGCCTCGTACTCGGAGAGGACGGGCGGAAGGTCCAGCGGGTCTTCGAGCTTCGGCGAGACGTCGGCGAAGAGGTCGTCTAGCGTATCGACCCCGATGGCCTCCAGCATCTCCGTGATGTCGGCGTCGGTGTGCGGTGTGAATCGCGCCACGCGGTTATACCCCCTTGTCGGGTGGACGTTGTATTTTTCGTCCTGTCCCAAACCTGAGAGTGTTACCCCGTCGGCGCTGGTCCGCGACCAGACTCTCCAGGACGCCCTCCGGTGCGCGGTCCCTGTGCCTGAGAGATTCAGCTTGCTCTCGCAACCCTTTCACCTTCGGCGACCGACAGGAAGCGCACTCCCCGCCGACTCTCTCCCGCGCCCTTCTACGGGCAGGGTGAAGATAGCACAGGCCGTCAGTGATATCTCCAGTCTACGAGACTGGCATCGTTTATGATCTGTTCGCAGGCTGGGGCCGCCTAACCCTCCTTGCTGTCCCTAGCGGCTCGGAAATCTACGATCTCGCCGGTTCCGTAATGCGTGCTACGTGTGCTGCCGGAACGCTTCTTGGTGTACGCCTTAAGGCTGATGGGCGCAGGCTCCTCATCTAGAAAATTCTGCGGAAGACCAGCCAATTCTGCTATGTCGCCCGCAGAATAAGGTAGGGCCGTACGGATCTCGTCGCGGCTCTGTATTCTTTCATCCACGAGCATCGAGAATGCTCTCTGCAACATGCGCGGCCTCTCGATGGGAAGGTGGTCGTCCAAGGGTTCCTTCAGCCGCCATCCTCTGCGCGTGCGGTTTATCCACAAACGACGCACCTGCTCCTTCCCGACGAGGTCGAGATCTTGGGATCTGTAGACCATCATCGCCACGCTGACCTTCCATTTGGGTTTCAATGCCCTGAAGGCATCCAAGTTGGCGACGGAGAAGTCGTTGGAGAACGCTAGGGTAGGCAGCAAGAAAGCCCCAGCGAACCTGTGAGCCTGATTCTCAATAATCTTGAAGGTGGTTTGATTCTCTATGTGCTTCGGGTCTATGTTGCGGTGCATTACCAGGTGGCCGAGTTCATGCGCTGCATCGTAGCGGGATCGCGGAGCACTTTCTTTGTCCGCTCCCAAGAACACATAGGGGGTACTGCTATTCGCCTGCCATCCGTGCCACTCGGAGAACGCATCAAGTTCATCCGCCTCCACAATACTGCGGGTGACTATCGCCCCCTTGTTCTCAAAGAGCCACACCACATTGCTGATCGGACCTTCACCCAACCCCCAAAACTCGCGTGTCCTAACAGCAAAGTCCTCGACATCTTCCCAAGAAAGCTCGCGGGCATCGCGCGGTACATCGAAGCGTGGGAAGCGCACGGGTGGGAAACTCACGTACTCTTGCAGATAGTTCGCTATTTCCGTCAGCCATTCGTACCGCCGCTCCACGCGCACTCGCGCTAGCTTGGTCGCGCTTTTCATCGAACGGTAGAAGATCCTGCGCGCTTCCGGCCTTTTCAGCACCGGACGGGAGAAGAAGGCCGGTGGCAGGTTGAGTACCTGCTCTATCTTGACCATGACCTCCGAGCGAGGGCTCTGCTGCTCATTCTCGTACTGAGAGACGGACTGCCTCGACACCTCGAGTATCTCGGCGAGCGCGGTCACGCTTAGGCCGCGCGCTTCGCGCGCTTCCCTCAGCCGTGCCCCCACGAACCCTGGCGTGCCCCGCTTCATCCGGTGTGGTCCTCCGCCCCCTCTTCATCGTCTTTACGCCGCTCGGACTCGGGCCGAATGCCCATGTCGAGCTCGTCTGGTATCTCCTCTACTTCGATGCTCCAGAGTTCGCCCACAAGACCGGGGAACCGTGCAAACAAGTTTACTCGACCGACGTAACCTGAACAGCCCTTGTTCGGAAACGCGATGTGAGCGAATCCTGGCCTCGTCTTGTTCAACTCGTCGGGACCGTGAAGCAAGATCCCGTACAGTATCGTGCCCTCTTCGGGAGGCTCCCCAAACAGGTTCGGCTGGCTTGCCCGTGCGTACGTTTCACAGTACATCGCCTTGCGAACGGTCATGTTCGGATGCTCCACAGCGTTAGCTGTCAAGAAGACGTTGCCAGACGACAAAAGCGTATAGTAGCTCGTTCCACCGTGGTTCAGTTCCGCAGAGGCCGATATCTCTGGATAATCTTCGGAGAGTTCCCGCACCTGGTACTCGACCATCGTGCGCCGCATGATCGGGTAAGGTCATGAGCCTCAGGCGCAGGAAACTGCATCGTGCAATCTGCGTGAGCCCCCCTGTAAGATGCCGCGAGTACCCGCAGAAAATCGTCGGAGTAAGCGGCGAGGAAATCTCGCTCTATCTCTTCCCTGAATCTCCCCATCCACAAACTCCTTTACTCGTTCACGATGTAAAGGAGTTTGCACATTTTGCGCTCGTTTGTCAAGTTATAAGCAATTGGCTTTCGGAAGCACCCGGTATAGGTTGCCGTCCAAAGAAGGACGCTACTTGTTGTGCCACTCAAGTGTAGTTCTCGGAGGTGACCCGCACTTCTTCTTTGCGAGCGAAGTGCTCGCTTATGTACTTCTCGCCCTCGTCGCAGAAGAGCGTGACGACTGTTTTCAGTTCAGGATAGGTCTCACGCACCTTCCTCGCGGCGATAAGGTTGGCCCCGCTGCTCGGCCCGACGAAGAGGCCGTGGCGTTTCGCCAGGTGGCGCATGGTCTCGATGGCCTCTTCGGACTCGACGCTTAAAGTGTCGTCCACTAGCTTCTTGTGGCGGCTGAAGATTCCGGGGACGAAGCCGTCGGCTATGCCTTCGATCAGGTGTTCCCCCACCTCGCCGCACAAAATCGTACACGACTCATCCGGCTCCATCGCAAAGAGCCTGACACCAGAGTTGACCTCCCGGAAAGCCTGACCAACCCCGACGAGCGTCCCCCCGGTCCCAACGCCCATCACGAGAGCGTCAGGGATGGTGCCTTCCGGCAACTGCGACAGGATCTCCGGCCCAAGCCAGGTGCGGTTCTCCTCCACGTTCCACTCGTTCTCGAACTGCGAAGGGCAGAAGTAGCCGGGCTGCTCCCCGAGTTCCTTCGCTTTCGCCAACGCCTCGTCCACATGGAAATGCCCGACCTGCAAAACTTCCGCCCCGAAGGCGCGGCTGATGGCGACCCGCTCGCCGGATAGTCCCTCCG
>JACCSM010000027.1 GCA_013698525.1 Rubrobacteraceae bacterium | reverse complement strand
ACGTTGCACAGGGCCACGAAGCGGTCCTCGACGAGGTACTGTTTGATCTCCCCCGGGCCCACCTCGTCTACGGTGGCCAGTTTGTGGAACTCGGCCATATTCTCTACGCCACACGCTCCTCGAAGCCGAGCCCGATCTTACCCTCTATAGCCCGGTCGAGCTTGTCTTTCAAACCCTTGAGGGGGATCCTGCTCGTGATCTCCCCGAAGAACCCGAAGACCACTAGTTTCTCGGCCTCGCGGCGCGGGATGCCGCGGCTCATGAGATAGAAGAGATCCGTCTCGTCCACCTGCCCCGTCGTCGAGCCGTGCGAGCACTTGACGTCGTCGGCCAGTATCTCCAGGCGCGGCAGGCTCACCGCGAAAGCGTCGTCGGTCCCAAGTATAAGGTTCCGATTCGTCTGATAGGCGTCCGTCTTCTGCGCCCCAGGCTCGACTCTGATGAGCCCGGAAAACACGGCGAGGGACTCGTCGCGCAGGGCGCCCTTATACACTAGGTCCGAGTGGGCGTTCGGGGCGATGTGGTCCTGCAGCGTGTGATGGTCGAGGACCTGGTTCTGGTCCGCGAAGTACAGGCCGAGCATCTCCGAGTCGCTGCCCGCAGCGGTCAGGCCGGCTTCGACGTTGGTGCGGGAGAGCTGAGAGCCGAAGGAGACGACGAGGCTGTTGATCGTCGCGTCTTTCTCGGTCTTGGAACGGATGGTGTTGAAGTGGAGCATGTTCCGCTCCCAGTTCTGCAACGAGACGTAACGCAGGTTCGCGCTCTCTCCGACGTACAACTCGACGGCCCCGTTGGAGAACGCGGGGTCCTCATCATCGACGGAGGCGTATTCGTCGATGTACGTGACGCTCGCGCCCTCTTCGACCACGACCAGGGTGCGAGGCATGATCGAACCGACCACATCGAGCCATCTATAGCTCTGGATCGGCAACTCAACATCGACCCCGCGCGGCACGTAGAGGAAAGACCCCCCGGCGAACGCCGCGGCGCTAAGGGCAGCGAACTTGTCGTAGTCGCCAGGCACGAGCCCGAAGAGCCTGTCTCTGACCAGATCCTCATGCTCGGCGAGCGCTGTGTGCAGATCCGTGAAAACTACTCCCTTGCGAGAGAGCTCCTCATCCACCCTGCTGTAAGCCGTCTCGGAGTTATGCTGCACGAGTAAGGCCGAGTTCTCCTCGCCCTCATGGATGAGCCTCTGTACAGCGTCGGGCAGGTCGGCCTCTCGACTTACGCCTGGGCTCGGGGCGTAGGGGAGGAAGTCGTCCACGCTCACGTCCGAGATGTCCGTGTAACGCCACGCCTCGTCGCGCAGGGTCGGCATTGGGAGGCTCTCGAAGGTCCGCCACGCCTCCAGGCGCTTCTCCGTGAGCCAGCCAGGCTCGTCTTTGAAGGAAGAGAGAGCCTTGACCGTCTCCAGGTTTATGCCTTTACTCCTCAGAACTTCCGGTACGCTGTTCGTACTCATGTATCACCTTTTCTGTATTTCAAGAGATAGGGCCAGCCAATCTTGCCCAACTGGCCTATATGCAGTCCTGACACTGCTTCAAATTCTTTATGCCCTTTTTTCTAGCCCACTTCTTCAGTTCCCCAAGGTCTGTAGAACAGACCTTCTTACGCCGAGTCAAACTGCTCCAGTCTTCGCCGCGATCCAGATCTGCTGGGTCACGTAGATGCCAACAAAGCACACGGTGCAGCATGGTGTTGCTCGGACCCTTGTAGTTTAGGAAGTAACCGTCTTGGTGGCGCTGTCGCCACTGCTGGAACTTAATATGAGCGTTGTTGTCGTCTCCATCGTAAAGCTCAGGCGGTTCCGTCATTCAAGCTCCTCAAGAACGGCCACAAGAATCAAGTGCGTCGCCAAACAAGCTTCGGGCCGCCCGAACGACGGTGTGAAACCGTTCGGGCGGCCCGCTCTCTCACTAGACGAAGTCTAGCCTACTGACCCTTCCATCTCCAGTTGGATCAGACGGTTCAGCTCGATGGCGTACTCGAGCGGCAGCTCCTTGGCTATGGGCTCGATGAAGCCGTTGACGACCATAGCCATGGCCTCCTCCTCGGAGAGCCCGCGGCTCATGAGGTAGAAGAGCTGGTCTTCCCCGACCTTCGAGACGGTGGCCTCGTGCTCGGTGTTGACCTTCTTCTCTTCGATCTCGATATACGGATAGGTGTCCGTCCTGGCATTCTCGTCGAGGAGCAGCGCGTCGCACTCGACCCTGCTCTTGGAGTTGACAGCCCCCTCGTGCACCTTGAGGAGACCGCGGTAGGTGCTCCTGCCCGTCCCCCTGGAGATGGACTTCGAGGTAATGAGGCTGGACGTATTCGGAGCGGCGTGGACTACCTTGCCGCCAGCGTCCTGGTGCTGCCCGTCGCCGGCGTAGGCCACAGAGAGGATCTCACCGCGCGCGCCTTCGCCGAGCAGATAGACCGCGGGGTACTTCATCGTGAGCTTGGAGCCCAGGTTGCCGTCGACCCACTCGATGGTCGAGTTCTCGTAGGCCGCGCCCCGCTTGGTGACGAGGTTGTAGGTGTTGTGAGACCAGTTCTGGATGGTGGAGTACCTGATCCTGGCCCCCGGCTTCGCTATCAGCTCGACGACCGCGGAGTGGAGCGAGTTCGTGGTGTAGGTCGGGGCTGTGCAGCCCTCGATGTAGTGAACGTAAGAGCCCTCATCGGCGATGATGAGCGTCCGCTCGAACTGGCCCATGTTCTCCGCGTTGATGCGGAAGTATGCCTGAAGCGGGATGTCGATATGGACCCCCGGCGGGACGTACACAAAAGATCCGCCCGACCAGACCGCGGAGTTGAGCGCCGCGAACTTGTTGTCGTCAGGCGGGATAATGGTGCCGAAGTACTCGCGCACGAGGTCCTCATGCTCGCGAAGGCCGCCGTCCATGTCCATGAAGACGACACCGCTCTTCTCCCACTCCTCCTTGAGCGAGTGGTAGACGACCTCGGACTCATACTGCGCTCCGACGCCGGCGAGCGAATCGCGCTCTGCCTGCGGGATGCCCAGCTTCTCGAACGTGTTCTTGATGTCGTCCGGCACATCGTCCCAGGTACGGCCCTGGTTCTCCATCGGCCTGATGTAGTAGTAGATCTCGTCGAAATCCATCTCCGAGAGGTCGCCGCCCCAGGTCGGGGTCGGCTTCTCGAAGAACGACTCCAGAGCCTTCAGCCGGAACTCCAGCATCCACTCAGGCTCGTTCTTGTGTTTGGAGATCATGGCGA
>JACCSM010000022.1 GCA_013698525.1 Rubrobacteraceae bacterium | reverse complement strand
GTGGGTGTCGAGGCGCCGCTGTGGGCCTACGCCATGCCCTTCGTCGGAATGGCTGGCCTGGTGGCGGCCACGCTAGTGGAGCGAAGGGAGAACCTTCGAAGGAGCGGCCTCGGGGCGCCGATGGACGTGGTGCTTGGGATCCAGTGCGTCGCCAGCGCCTTGTTGTTCGCGGCGCTGGCACTGTTCTGGGGTGGGCTTGAGCCCGCAGGCGGGTTGCCGTTCTGGGGTGCTGTCGCCTGGTTCGTCGTCTTCTCCACCTTCGGGGGTTACGGCTTCTACTGGCTGAACCTGAAGCTGAGCAGCGTCGCCAGGGTGAGCAGCCTCATCTACCTGACACCCCCAACCACGATGGTCTGGGCCTACCTGATGTTCGGAGAGCGCGTCGGTGTGCTCGCCGTTGTCGGGCTGGTGATCTGCTTTGGTGGTGTCCTGTTGGCTAGAGGCTAGACCGCGGCTACCAGAACGTTTTTATGTCTCCCGTCCTGGTGAAGGAGCGAGGACGACCGTCGGGCTGCTCCCCCGGTTGCCCGCCGCTGATCGGCTGGTGTCCGGTGGCCTGTTGCCTCAGCCGGTCGAGGCGGAAGAGGCCGATATCGTGGCGGGTAAACCCCTTCTCGGCCAGGTCGGCCATGATCTCACCGACGACGCTGGCGAACTTGAAGCCGTGCCCTGAGCAGGGCGAAGCGATAGAGACCTGCGGGTAGTCAGGGTGCAGGTCTATAACGAAGTGGTGGTCTGGGGTATTGGTGAACATGCAGGTCTGCAGGTCCATCGTGGGGCCGCAGCCGTCGGGGAAGTATCGTTCGGCGAAGCTTCTGAGGAGCTGCTCGTCGTAGTCATGGGGCTGGCGGTCGATCTCGTCGGCACTGCCGGTCTCGCCAAGGTGGAAGTACTTGCCGAACTTGAAGCCTGGCACGCCGAAGACAGGGAAGCCGTAGAAGCGGCCCTCGTCTACGAGCAGGTTGAAGACAGGGAAGGTGTCCGGCCGGAAATGGTCGGGCCTGGATGGCTGCAGCCAGGCGAGCACCTGCCTCTCTGGCACAGCGAGCCCGTCGAGGACGTCGATGAGATCCCCGTTCCAGGCGCCGGAGGTCATCACGAGCCTGTCGGCCTCGTACGTGCCGCGGTCGGTACGGACACGCACACCTCCCTCCAGCGGCACCCACTCCAGGACCCGCTCGTGGCCGTGGATCTCGGCCCCAAGGGACTGCGCCGCCATTACGTAGGAGACGATGCACCGCTCCGGCGTGAGGAAACCTCCTTCGGGCTGGATGAGCGCGAGGTGTTCAGGGGGAAGGTGGTAGCCAGGGTAGCGCCGCCCGAGCTCCGCGCCTGTCAGTACCTCGTGTGGGAGGTCGTGGAGCTTGCAGGACTCCCACGAGCCCTTGAAGACCCAGGATTCCTCGGGTCCGGCATCTATGGAGCCCGTGATGTGCAGGAGCTTCTCGCCGACCTTGCCCTGGATCTCACGCCAAAGCTCGTAAGCGCGCCTGAGGAGTAGTACGTAGGAGGGGTCTTCGTAGTAGGCCAGTCGGATGATGCGCGTGTGCCCGTGCGAGGAACCCATCGCGTGCGGTATTCCGAACCGCTCCAGGCCAAGCACCCGCTTCCCCCTCTTTTGGAGGTAGTAGGCGGTGGCGCTACCCATCCCTCCCACGCCGACGATGATGGCATCGTAGCGACCAGAGTGCTTACTGCGAGTCCCTGTCCTGTTCATCCTCGTCCACGGCCTCCCGTGACCCGCCGCACGGTCGCTGCGGTCTCGTCGACGAGTTCGTCCGCCCGCGCGAGCCGGCTGTCCTTTACATGTGCCGAAGACAGATTGATCTCGACCAGCGCCGCTGCGGCGCGTACCCCCGCCTCAGCGAGTAAGACCGCGGTCATCGCGTCTCCCTCGAGGTTAGGGTTGCCCTCCTCCACCAGCCGGGCCGCGATGCCTGCGACCTCGTTCCCGATCTCGGCGACGGCCAGCGGCACGTCGGCGGCCCCCGAGAGGGCATCCCTGACGTGTTTCGTGCGAGTATCAGAGTCGGGCTCGCGGTAAGCTTCGAGGACGCGCCCGTAGGATTCTGCGTCGGCCCTGGCGAGGGGTGCGACCCTCTGTCTCGAGGCATCCGCGCGGTCGGCCAACACTGGGGCGTCGGCTAGTTGGCCGGCGGACAGGCGGGCGGCCA
>JACCSM010000001.1 GCA_013698525.1 Rubrobacteraceae bacterium | reverse complement strand
GTGGTGGACGTGCCGCCGAAGCTTTCGGCACGGGTGCGGGTGCTCTCGACTGGCAACTCCCGCAAGAACGATGGGCTCGATGCCCTCGCCACCGCGCTCTGGCCGCCTCGCGCAACAAGCGGCTGGCGACGGTCGATCCCGAGGCCGGATCGGAGGTGCTGCGCCTGCTCTCCGAGAGGCGCGGAGACCTGGTGGCCGAGCGTACCCGGGCGCTCAACCGCCTCCACGGGCTTCTTCGGGACCTCGTCCCCGGCGGGGTAGCCGGAACGCTTTCGGCCCGCCGGCGGTTGGCTTCGGAGGTGCTGCGCGACATCCGGACGCTGGATCGAAAGGTCGCGGACCTAAACGAGCGCGTCGAAGCCGAGGTAGAAGCTTCCGGCACCACCCTCACCGAGATCTTCGGCGTAGGTCCCATACTGGCCGCGAAGATCGTCGGGACGGTCGGCAACGTGGTGCGCTTCCCGACCAAGGCCCACTTCGCCTCCTACTCCGGTACGGCGCCGGTGGAGGCCTCCAGCGGGGAGGTGGTGCGCCACAGGCTCTCGCTGGCCGGGAACCGCAAGCTCAACAACGCCCTGCACATGGTCGCGGTATGCCAGGCCAGATCGGACGCTCGGGGCGGAGCCTACTACCGCAAGAAGATCGAGGAGGGCAAATCTCGTAAGGAGGCGCTGCGGTGCCTCAAGAGGCGCGTCTCCGACGCCGTCTTCAAGAGCCTCCTTGCGGATTCGAAGACGTCCTCGCACAGCGCAGCTTGACAAAGAGGAGCCGAGAACTCCGTCAAGGCGAAGTTCACAGAATGCGACTTCCGCGCACTCGCGTGAATCAAGGCATAAGGAGAAGTACCGGGGCGCTCCTGATGGGTTCGAAGCGGGGCCGAGCGGGTAAGAGTGATCCGTCTTTTGGTAATCCGCCCTTAGAGGAGAAAAGCATGTCCCAGAGTTCACACCTGCCAGATCAGCCGATCATGAAGTACGTCCATCCCACCGACCGACTACGCCCTTGGTTCGGGGTCGCAGTGGGGCTGGCTGCGCTCGTGGGCATGCTCGCCTTCGGCATCCTGGGTAGGAACTTCGGGACCCTCGAGCACCTCAAGGCACTCAACGATGCGGGCAGTTGGCTTACGGTATCCCTGATCGAGGCTTCCGCCGGAATCCTGGCGCTTCTGCTGGCGGCCGTCGCCCTCGGCGAGCGGATCGAGCGGGGGGTGGAGGGACCGCACTTCATCTCCCTGATTCGCCTTACCGCCCGGGGAGGCTTCGCCACCATAGCACCAGGCGTCTTGTTCGATGTGCTGAAGATTACCTCTACCTCTGTGGCTAGAGAAGGCTGGGTAGTCTCCGCCCTCATAGTAGTCCAGATAGTGCTGTTGGCCATGACGACCGGAGCTTTCGCGTTCATGTTGTCGTCGTTGTGGGCGACGCTAAAGGTGACGTTCGTGGGAGTGCCGGAGAGCGCCCCGGAGGAGAACCAAGCGGAGGAAAGCACCGAGGTCCGCTTCTAGCGCTAGGAGGACGGCTCTCCAACTCCGATCCCTGCGAACTTCAGAGAATCAACCTTCTACGAGGTTGGGTGAATAGCTCAACAGGCTTCCGAGAGTGTGCAGTGCTCCCGACGATGGCATGATGCACTTGCGATGGACACGAGCAACGATCCCGAAGGGGGCAGAGAGGTGCCAGAATTCGTATCCGGCGGCCACCTCCCTGATCTTCTGCCCCCCGCGATCTTCCCCAAGCAGCCCCCTTCCCGTTATCGGAAGCAAGAACCGGCCTCTACGGCAGGCCGATCTCCGCGATGTCAGAAGCGCGGCACACCAAACACTTCGGATAATGGTGCAGCCCGTTGAAAAACGCGCGAGGAGCGGTGTGGATCTCCGACGATGGCTTCCCTGGAGGAGTCGGCCGTTCGCTGAAGAGGTCAGTGCCGGAGGCCGCAGGGCCTCGACGTGCGCCAATTTTCTCGGTCCCCTGCCCGAGAACGTGAGCAGCCGCTTTATGTGTTCTGTCCCGCGGCGATCACCATAGCCTCTGCGTTCACCCGCCAGAGCCTCCTGAGCCTAAACCTCCTCATCCCGTGCCACTCCTTGGCCTCCCCGAACATCGGCTCCACCCACACCTTGCGCTTGCGCAACGCCTTCTCGTAGGGCCAGGTCCCTCGGTAGGCTCTAACCCTTTCGAGGAGTTCCTCCTCGAAGCTGCGCATCAGCACGCGCCCGCTATTCTCCGGGCGTGCACTCGGGCTTCAGGGGGCATGCGTTGCAGCTCTCGGGATCCGCCCGGTACCTGCTAAGCCTCTCGGTGTAGGAGTGGGTGTACAGGCGCAAGGGTTCCCCCTGCGGGCACCTGTAGAGGTCTCGCTCGGCGTCGTAATGGAACCTGCTCGACCCGTAGTAGGGGCTGCGACCCTCGAAGTCGGCCATCGAGAGGTAGGCGCGTATGGACGCCTTCTCCACGGCCGCTATGATCTCCTTGGTGCCGTATTTGGCGTCGCCCGTGACCCTGCGCACCCGGGCCCGCCAGCGGAAGACGGTCCTCCAGAGTAGGTCGAGCATGGGCTGGTTCTCCGTGACGTCCGCCGGGGTGACCAACGCCGAGAGGATTATGCGCGCCTTTCCCCCATCGACTACGTAGTGGGCGTGGTAGCCCATCCGCGAGGCGCCCCTCTTGTGCTGCATCAAGGAGGCGTCCGGATCGGTTAGGCTTACCTCGTAGTCGCTCTTCCTCCGGTAGCCGTTGCGCACGATGGTGCGGTCCGGCTTGCCTTCCCTCGAAATCCAGTCGTCCCTTTTTGCGTTCTCCGCCCTGCTGCCCGCGATCGGCGGCCGCGGGCAGCTGGGCGTCGAGATCGGACTCGGCGGAAGGCTCCGAGGTCTCGTCTCCTGCTTCGGTCTCGGCTGCCTCCTCCTCGCCGAAGAGCCCGCCCAGGTGGGCCTCGGCCGAGAACCTAGGGACCCGGCTCTCCATGGAAGCATTGGCCTCGACCTTGGTCGCGTCGAAGAAGAGCTCCTCGCCCCACACCAGCCCTGCCTCGATACATTCTTCGACGATCCTCTCGAAGAAGCGACGGAAGACGAGCAGGCCGTAGCGCTCGCGGATGCGGGTGAGGCTGGAGTGGTCGGGAAGCGGCTCTTGGAGGTCGTAGCCGAGATACCAGCGCAAGGACAAGCGCGACGAGACTACCCCCATCAGTTGGCGCTCGGAGCGGATGTCCTCGAAGAACATGAGGAGTTGGAGCTTAACCCTCTCAACACAATACCCCCATTGAGGTAACCCCACTCGCGGCAGAGACCGTCCGCGTCACCGACCCGACGCACCCCTTTTATGGGCTAGAGCTGCCGCTGGTGGGCGTGACCAGGACTGCTCGTATCGGCGCGGTATGCGTGGTGTGGATCCGTCGAGGCGTGGAACGTGTCGTCCCAGTGGAGGCCACCGACCTGGCAGAAGGACTCCTCGAGCCGCCTTCGCCATGCCGGCTGTCGGCGGACTCGGCAAAGGCGCTGCTCGCGGTGGTAGCTTCCTTTTCGCAAGCGCCTCCGGAGGAAGCCCATGCAGCCGAAACCCGCCACCTTGCCCCCGAACCAACCGACCCTGCCGTTCGAGATCCCTCGGCGACCAGTCCCTCCTCCGGAGGTGAAGGAAGCCATCGTGGATCGCTGCGCTCCACAGGAGACGTGGCAGACGCTGGATATGGCGGGACGGGAGCAGCTACGCGGAACATGGATACGCGTGCTGAAGGCGGTCGTGGATGATGCTTAGGACCGCCGAGAAGCTACGCTCCAAGATCTCCGCGAGGCATCTCGAGCGGTGCGCCTACGTCTACGTCAGGCAGTCCACCCACAAGCAGGTCCGCGACAACCACGGTAGCCGGGAGAACCAGTATGCCCTCCTCGAACGCGCGGTCGAGCTGGGCTGGCATGAGGAGCGCGTGCGCATCGTCGACGATGACCAGGGCGTCTCCGCCAAGAATGCCGGCGGCCGGGAGGGTTTCAAGGAGCTGGTCGGCGAGGTGTCGTTGGGATACGCTGGGATCGTGCTCGCTTATGAGGCCAGTCGCCTGGCTCGCAACAACTCGGACTGGTACGCGCTGTTGGATGTGGCGGCCGTGAGGGGAACCCTGATCGCCGACTCCAATGGTGTCTATGACCCTTCGGACCATAACGACAGGTTACTCCTGGGCCTTCGAGGGATGATGAGCGAGGCGGAGATCCACCTCTTCAAGCTGCGCCTCGAAGCCGGCCGGCTCAGGCGTGTCGAGCAGGGCACCTACCGCCAGTCCCTGCCCACCGGTCTCGTCCGCCTCGAAGACGGGCAGGTGGCCAAGAACCCCGATGTCCACATCCGGCGCACCATCGAGCTCGTCTTCGAACGCTTCGAGGAGTTGGGGACCGCCCAGAAGGTCATGAGGAGCCTCCGAGAGGACGAGGTGCTTCTACCCCGCCGGCAAGTGGCGGGCATCCGGGCCGGAGAGCTATTGTGGAAGCTCCCGTCGGTGGACGCCATCTACGGCATCCTCCACAACCCGGCCTATGCTGGGGTCTTCGCCTACGGTCGGACCGGGGCCAACCCCGACAGACGTCCCGGACGCTCGGAGAGAGTCCGGCTGCCCATCGATCAGTGGGCTACCATTCATCAGGCCGCCTACCCCGCATACATAAGCTGGGAGCAGTTCTTGGAGAACCAGCAGAAGCTCACCGACAACGCCAGCGATTTCGACCGCAGGGTCCGGGGCGTCGCTCGCGACGGCGGGGCGCTGCTGGCCGGGATAGCCGTCTGTGGGCGCTGTGGATACAAGATACGCGCCTCATACAAGAGAAGCCACCGCTACGTGTGCAACGCTTTGAGCGAGACCTACCGCGAGCCGATGTGCCTGAGCCTGCCTGGTCAGGCAGTGGATGACGCGGTGGTGGAGGCTTTCTTCGAGGCCATCCGACCGGCGGAGCTCGATCTGCTCGAAGAGGTGCTCGCCGAACGCAAGCAGGACCTGGAGAGGCTGGGGCGTCAGCACGCCGACCAGGTAAAGAGGACAGAGTACGAGGCGCGCCTCGCGGAGAAACGCTACCGCGCCGTAGACCCCGAGAACCGGCTAGTGGCCGCGGGTCTGGAGAAGAGTTGGGAGACGGCCCTGAGAGGCCTGGCGGAAGCCAGGGAAGCGGCCGAGCGCTTCGAGATAACCCCACCAGTGCCGGAGCTGGAGTCCGCCCTGCGTACTCAACTCGAAGATCTGGGCAAGAGGCTTCCCGAGCTGTGGGAGAGCGGCCGTCTGGCTGCCTCCCAGAAGAAGGAGCTTTTGAGGAGCCTCATTCGCCGCGTCGTGCTCTCAAGACCCGAGCAGGACGCCGTCGAGGCGAAGGTCGTCTGGGTCAGCGGCGCCTACTCCGTCTTGCGGGTGAACCCTCCGGTCCTACACCGCACGACCCAACTCGGGAACCATGAGGAACTGGTGGAACGGATCCTGGAGCTCGCCGCCGAAGGCCACCAGGACACCGAGATCGCCCGGCGTCTCACGGAGGTGGGTTTCCGCTCTGCCAGGCTCCCGTACGTTAACAGAGAGCTGGTGGAGAAGATCCGGGCAAAGCACGGGCAACCCTCGCTCACCGGCAGCCAGTATTGCCGTGAGAAGATCGAGGGCTGCTGGACCGTTCCCGGTCTCGCGCGTCGGCTCGGCACGAGCGAGTGCTGGCTGCGCGGAAAGATAACTGAAGGGACCATACCCGCGCGCCGCCACCCGACTACCAGGCGATGGCTGATCGAAGACGATCCGGCGTTGCTCACCCGGTTGGAGAAGCTGGCCGCAGCGCGTCGCCGTCGCTGAGAGGAAGGCTCACGAAGGAGGTACTCTCTTGACACATTCATCAGCGACACTGCATACTCCCCAGGAGGTAGTCCAACAGCCTTCTGGAGAACACAGCCATGTCGATGCATCCACAACCTATCGGTCCCGTCCCCCAAGATATCGCCCGTGTGGCCAGAGCCGCCTTCCCCAAAGGAAACATCTACATGCAGATGAGAGACGTGCTTGGCACCATCTACGACGATGAGGACTTCTCAGAGCTCTTCGAAGTCCGCGGACGTCCCGCCATCACGCCGTGGAGGTTGGCTTTGGTTACGCTGATGCAGTTTTCAGAAGGTCTTTCTGACAGGCAGCTGAAGCGGTGCGCGCTCGCATAGACTGGAAGTACGCCCTGGGCCTCCGCCTGCGTGATCCCGGCTTTAACTTCTCGGTACTTTCGGAGTTCCGTTCACGGCTGGTCGAAGGCGGTAAGGAGAGATTACTTCTGGAGAAGCTCCTTGAGGGGTGCAAGGAGCGCGGCTACCTCAAGGTGCGGGGCATGCAGCGCACCGACTCGACTCATGTACTCGGCAGTTTGCGCATCCTGAGCAAATGGGAGCGGACCGCAGAGACGATGCGCGCCGCCTTGAACGCCTTGGCAGTCGCAGACCCAGCCTCTAGCCACCAGACAGTTTTGGTAAAGAGTTCGGAAGTAAGCGGATGAACGGTCTTATCCCTTGGGCTAGACATCGATCCACCATGTTGTAGCCCAGCCTAAACAGGCTATGATCGCGTCGATC
>JACCSM010000615.1 GCA_013698525.1 Rubrobacteraceae bacterium | reverse complement strand
GCTCCCTCTCGGAGCCATCCGCATCGGGGACGAGGTTGGAGACGGCGGAGATCAGGTCCGGGGCGTCGCCGTTGGCGCCCTCGATGCGCCTGGCGAGGTACTCGAGCGTGATCCCCGTCACCAGCCTGTCCTGCCCGGAGCCTGGGTTCGCGACGGGAGCCGCACCCTGCTCGCCGAGTCGTATGTTCTTCATCAAGATCGCGGCGATGACGGCGAACACGACGGCGGCGAGGGTAAAGACGAACCCGTCGTGGATAGAGTCCGAGAGGCCTTCGCGGGAGACCTGCAGGATCTGCTCTACGAGTCGCTCCCCGCCGGGGAAGGCTGAAGCGACGCGATCCAAAGCGTTGCGGGCCTGGTCGCTAACGACCGCGTTCGGGTCTTTCAGGGCGTTTATCAGGCGGCCTGAGGTGGAGCATTGTTCTTCAGGTACTCGGCGTAACCCGAGGTGATGAGCGAGCCGATAACCGCCGTGCCGACCGTCGAGCCCAAAGAACGGATGAACTGCGTGGCCGAGGTCGCGACGCCGAGAAGCCTCTGCTCGACCGTGCTCTGGACGGCGAGCGTCGCCGAGGGCATGAGCGGTCCGAGGCCGAGGCCTGTAACCATGAGATAGAAGGCGACGGTCCTCTGGGAAGAGTCCACGTCCAGGGTCGTCAAAAGGTAGATGCCTATGGTCATCACTATCGAGCCGGCGATCATGAACGGTTTGATGCGCTTTACGCGGGCTATGATCTGGCCGCAGGTAACCCCCATGGCCGTCATGCTGAGAACCAGCGGGATAAGCACGGTGCCAGAACCCGTGGCGGTCTTGCCGAGCACGCCCTGCACGAAGAGCGGGGTGTAGAGGATGACCCCGAACATCGCGATGCCGACCATGAACATCAGTAGCGCGGCGGAACCGAAGACCCGACTCTCGAACAGGGAGAGCGGTATCACGGGCTTGGTCGCCCTGATCTCTACGGGAATGAAGGCGGCGAGCAGGATGCCGGCGACCACGAACCCGATGACGACGCGGGTGGCGTCCCAGTCGTAGCCCTCACCGACCCACGAGAGCGCAAGCAACAGTGAGACGACCGAGGCCGTTACGGTGGCGGCGCCGAGATAGTCTATCTTTACCCCGAACCGAGTGGCGCTCTGGCGGAGCACTACGGGCAGGGCGAACAACGAAAAGACACCAAGCGGCAGGTTGATGTAGAACACCCAGCGCCAGGAGATAAGCCGTCGTGACCCAAGCGTAGTGCTCGAACCCGTTGAGGTCGGCGATTATCTTGGGCAACGCCGTCCCGACCACCGTCTGGTCCAACGCTACCAGAAATAGCGCGAGCATGAGCCCGGCCACCGCGAGCACGGTCTCCCGACGCCCAGACTGCTCACCTCGAGATACGCTCGCGCTCATCTGCGCTCTCCAACTGATAAAACCTCCATAGATCTCAGCGCTGCGAGCCTACACGGGGGCTGGAAACGTTCGGGGGGTCCCCGCCGTGTCCTGCGTGGCGCTACGGGCTTGCTGATGTTCTCCCTGCGAGGTGCTCTTCGAAGAAGGCCAGTGTACGCAGCCAGGCGTCCTCTGCGGCGGTTGGATCGTAGCCCCTGCCCCCGTCGTTGAAGAAGGAGTGCCTCGTCCCATCGTACACCTTGATATCCCGCGGGACGCCGCTGCGTCCCAGCTCAGCGTCGAGTTTGCGTCCCGACCTCGCTGTGAAGTCTTTCTCGGGATAGGAACCGACGACGGGACAGGACCGGGCGACGGCTCCGAGCGGACGCGGGTTCACGCCGTAGAACGGGGCGATGGCTCTCAGCCGGTCGTCGGTACAGGCCCAGGCGACAGCGAAACCTCCGCCCATACAGAAGCCGATGGCCCCGATGCGCCCCCCATCGATGGAGGGTTGTTCGGCGAGAACGCCAAGGGCAGCCTTCAGGTCGCCGATGCCGAAGCGTTCCGGGGCTCCGCGGAGCATACCGCCCACAAAGCGGGCCATGCACACGGCGCGGCTGCGCCCGGTAAACAGGTCGACTGCGAGGGCAGCGTAGCCCACACCGGCGAAGCGGCGGGCGATCCCCTGGATGTTCTCGTTCAGGCCGAAAGCCTCGTGGATGATGACTACGCCGGGGAACGGGCCGTCGCCCTCGGGCCAGGCGAGGTAGCCCCTGAGCCGTTGTCTCTCACCCTTGAACGAGACCGTCTGCGTGGTAGTTGGCACTCGTTTCCTTTCAGGCGCTCTCGGTCGTGTAGCCGGCGTCCATCCAGTCCTGTTTGCCGCCCTCGTACTCGTATGCGTTTTCGTATCCCATGGCCGTCAGCTCACGGACGACCCGCGTCGAGGAGTGTCAGTGGGAGTTCGAGCAGTAGGCTACGACCTCGGTCGTCTTGTCTGGCATGAGGTCGGGGATCAGGCCCCTGTCCTGGAACCGTATCGCACCTGGTAGATGCGCCCGGTTGTAGGACGCTTCCGAGAGTACCTCTAGCAGGACGAAATCGTCGCCGCGGTCGATCTTCTCCTTCAAGTCTTCGCGACTTGTGGTCTTCACGATTCTCATTCCTTTCGCTGTGACGCTAGTGCACCGGGTGCAGTACGAGGAGCGGGATCTTACGCTCCGTCTTCTCCTGGTAGTCGTCGTAGGTCGGATACATCTCGACCATCTTCTGCCAGAGGCGGGCTTTCTCCTCAGAATCCGCTTCCTCCGCCCTTACCCGCACCTCGCGATCTCCAACTTCGACCGTCGCATCAGGGTTGGCCCTCAGGTTCAGGTACCATGCAGGATGTGTCGGCGCGCCGCCTTTCGAGGCGATAATTACGAAATCTTCGTCGTCCACGACGTAGAGTAGCGGGCTCGTGCGCTTCCTGCCGGACTTCCGCCCCACGGTGTTGAGGAGCAGGATGGGACTCTTACCCATACGGCCAAACAGCTTGCCGCCTGTGGCGCGGTACACCCCAGCATGCGCGCCGCTGCCCAGCTTCAGGGCCAACCTGGCTGGTCCGGAGAGATCCCTCTCGGTGGACGTCTCGCGTTCACTTCCAGTCATAGAGATTCCTTTACTATCCGGCTCTCTCCGCGCTGCGGAGGCCGTAGACAGCCCAGAGGGCGAGTATCAGAATGAGGACGGCGCTAGTGGTGAAGGCGGCGGCGACGCCCGTCGGGTCGCCAGCAAGGAAACCACGGGCGGCTTCGAGGATGTGGGTGAACGGGTTGAGGCGGGCGGCGGTCTCGATCCAACCCGAAAGCAAGTTCAGCGGCACGAAGACCGGCGCCAGGAAAAGGACGAGGAAGATCGGCGTGCGTATGACGGGCCCGGCCTGCTGGGTGCGGAGCAGCATCGCCACCCCAGCCCCGAAAAGGGTCGCCGCTATGTTGGCGAGGACCGCGAGGGCGATGAGGCCGAAGAGGTCGAAGCCGCCGCTAATGGGCATCCCTGTGACCAGCGCGAACACGGTGACGAGCATCCCTGTCATGGTGGCGCGCACGAGCGAGGCGATCGTGTAGCCGAGGATGATCCCATACCGGTTCGAGGCGGCGAGCATTAGCCTCCTTGCGAATCCGTTCTCGAAGTCACCAGCGATGGAGAACCCCGTGAAAGCCCCGCCCATCGAGACGGCCTGCAAGAGGG
>JACCSM010000611.1 GCA_013698525.1 Rubrobacteraceae bacterium | reverse complement strand
TTTCAGCTTGTCAGCACGCGCCCTATCGGGCGCTTGTCAGCATGTCAGCTTGGTGCATGCGGGGCCTTGTTGACAAGCGGAGCCGAAGCGTGCTGACAAGGCGGCTATGCCGCCGTGCTGAAGTGCTGACAAGCGAAGGCGAAGCCGAAGCGTGCTGACTTGCTGATGGCTCATACGAAGTTGCCTGCTTTGTGGACTTGTCCGGGGAGTTCTTTGTCGAGTTGCTGCGCGAGCCAGGCTGCTACGTCGATCAGGGCGTCGAGGTCTATTCCTGTTTCGTAGCCCATGTTGTGGAGGAGGTAGACGAGGTCTTCCGTGGCGACGTTGCCCGTGGCGCGCGGGGCGAAGGGACAGCCGCCTGTCCCTCCTACGGAGGCGTCCAGGACGGTCGCGCCGCTCTCGATTGCCGCTACGGCGTTGGCTATTCCGGTGTTGCGCGTGTCGTGGAAGTGGCAGGCGACAGTGATGCCTTGGGCAGCGACGCCCTCTACGAGCGTCCGCACCTGGTTTGGGACTCCTACGCCGATGGTGTCGGCCAATACGATCTCGTCCGGGCCCGATGCCGCTACGCTGCCGGCGATTCGTAGTACGTGTCCTGGCTCTACTCTACCCTCGAATGGGTCTCCGAAGGCGGCGGAGAGCGTGATGGAGACGCGCACTCCATCTAGCCGCGCCCGCTCCACCAGTCGCGCAGCAAGTTGCGTCGCGTCCGCCACCGTGGTGTTCTGGTTGCGCTGCGCGAAGGTTTCAGTTACGGGGAATGCGTAGCGCACTTCGTCGACCCCGGCCGTGATGGCCCGCTCGTAGCCCCTCTCGTTGAGCACGAGGCCGGCGTAGCTCGTGCCCGGGGAACGCTCTATGGCCGCCATTACCTCTTCCGCGCCGGCCATCTGGGGGACGCGTTTAGGGTTGACGAAGCTCGCCGCCTCGACGCGCGAGATGCCTGTGGACGCCAGCTTCTCGCACAACTCGGCGCGGACCTTGGGGGAGAGGGTTTCGTCCTCGTTCTGGAGGCCGTCGCGCGGTCCGACGTCGACTATCTCCACGCGCATCAGACGATGCCCCGATCCCGCAGGCCGCCGAGGTCCTCTTCGCTCATCCCGAGCATCTCCTGGTATATCTCGTCGTTGTGCTGGCCTAGCTCCGGGCCGGTCCAGCGGACTTCTCCTGGTGTCTCGGAGAGCCGGGGGACGACGTTCTGCATCGGGAATGGTCCGATCGCCGGGTCGTCGACGGTGACGATGTTCTGGCGGGCAGCGTACTGCGCGTCCGCGAGCATGTCTTCAGCAGTGAACAGCTTCCCGGCCGGGACACTCGCCTCCCTCATAACCTCGAGCACCTCTTCCGCGGTTCGTTGTCTGGTCCAGTCGGAGATCAAGTCGTCCAGCTCTTCCTGGTTCTCGCCACGGGCGTGGTGGGTTGCGTACCGTTCACCCTCGGCCCACTCCGGGTGTCCGAGCGCCTTCGCGAAACGTCCGAAGACGGTATCGGCGTTGGCGCCGATCACGACGTAGTCTCCGTCGCCTGTAGGGTAGGTGTTCGACGGAGCCACAAAGGGCAGGATGGCTCCGGTGCGGCTCCTGATCTGCCCTGCGAGCGCATACTCGGGGATTGTGCTCTCCATGAGCGCGAGAACTGCCTCGTAGATCGCCACGTCCACGATCTGGCCTTTGCCGCCGCGCGCCTCGCGGTTGTAGAGGGCCGTCACCGCGCCGAGGGCGCCGAAGGTCGCAGCAAGCGAGTCGCCGAGGCTGATCCCAACCCGCGGCGGCGGACGGTCAGGGTATCCCGTCACATGCCTTATCCCGCCCATGGCTTCACCGATGGACCCGAACCCCGCCTGGTCCTTGTATGGTCCCGTCTGTCCATACCCCGAGACCCGCACCATAACCAGGCCGGCGTTGATGGCGCTCAGATCCTCGTACCCTAAACCCCACTTCTCCAGCGTGCCAGGCCTGAAGTTCTCGACGACGACGTCGGCCTCGGAGATGAGGCGGCGGGCGAGATCCTGCCCTTCCTCCTCCCGCAGATTGAGGGTGACGGACTTCTTGTTGCGGGCGATGATGGGCCACCATAGGGTGCGCCCCTCTTTGCGGTGGCGGCCCCAGACGCGCATGGGATCCCCTTTACCGGGCGGCTCGAGTTTTATGACCTCGGCGCCGAAGTCGGCGAGGAGCTGGCCGCAGAAAGGACCGGCGAGCAGGCTGCCCATCTCGACGACGCGCACGCCTTCGAGGGGACGGGTCCCGTTGCCCCTCTCAGCCATTCATGTCCTCCTTCAGTGCTCCTATGACGAAGTCACGGCCCTCGTAGACGTGCTCGCGCATGATGATCTCGGCCCTGTCAGCATCGCCCTTCTCCAGGGCTTCAAGGATCTGGCGGTGATAATGGTTGGAGATGACCCGCTCGTGCGGCGTGTACCAGAAGAACGCCTTGAACATGAGCGGTATCTCGACGGTGCGGTTGATGAGGCGCTGTAGGCGCCTGTTGCGGCTCGCCTCGACGATTGTCCCGTGGAACTCCTGGTTGAGCGCGACGAGAGCCCGGATCTCCTCCTCATGGTCATCGAACCGGCCGACCAGCCCCTCCATCCCGCCGACCAGTTCGCTCAGTCGCTCCAGCTCGCGCCTCTCAATACGTCCCGCCGCGCGCCTGGCGGCATGTCCTTCGAGGACGGCGCGCAGGTCGTAGATGTCCCACACGTCTTCGATGGAGAAAGAGCACACGGTGGCCCCGCGATTTGGTGCGATCTCGACGAGTCCCTCGGCCTCTAGCATGGTGAGAGCCTGCCTTACCGGCGTCCTACTCACCCCGAGCCGCTCCGCGAGCTGCTCTTCGATCAAACGCTCATCAGGACCATACTCGCCCGTCAATATCAAGGCCCGCAACCGCTCCAAAACCCCAACAGGCCGCGACCCCTTCCCAAGACCCCGCACAACATTACCCACTCAAAACTCCCGTTCTCAACCCACGGAGAACCCTTTGTATACAATCTTAGACGCCCACGAATCTTGTGTCAAGAATTTCAAAGCCAGGGATGGGAGTTTGTCGAACACCATCCGCAGCGGGCGCGCTAGACTACGTTTGTGGACCCGCCCAACGATCCTTCCGGTGGAGAGGAAACGCTAACCGGCGCCTTGGTCACCGATTCGGGAAGCATCTTCCTCGCCAACCGGGCTAAGAATACCTACCAAGCGCTCGGGATAACCAAGCACGAGATCGAGCGCGCCAAGCCCTGACAGAACTACGGGGAAACCTCCCTCGGCATCCAGAAGCGGATGGCCGACTGGCACTTCGCCAAAGCAAGGGGCTGGCTCGAGCTCGTCGAGGCCCGCGAGAGGTGCTGTTCCCATACCTCGACGCGTTCTACCGTTTGGCTTGCCACCCAAGGTCCGTCGTGCCCCCGGACGCGAAATTCTGCTCGATCCAGCTGACCGCGTACTCGACCAGCCCTCGAGCCTCGAACAGGTGGGCGATGCCCTCCCCCACCGGTCCACTCCTGCCGACGCCGGCCGCGAGCGCGGAACGCGCGATGTGCTCGATGTAGTCTTCCTCGCCGAGGAGGCGTTCGTAAGGTAAGGTCCCCTCCGAGGTGTCGATGTCCGAGAAGGTGCGCCAGACGCGCTCGTCGTCCACGAGCACGGGCATGCCGTAGCTCACGCGGCGCTTGCCGGGGACTCTCGCGACAGCCTCCGCATGGTGCACGAGCGTCACGCTTTCCAGCGGCGCGCCCAGCATCGCCACCTGACCGCCGAGCTCGACCAGCCGGGCGTAGGGCGTGTCCGCGCCGTAGGCGTCGTCGTAAGGATGCCCGGCGGTGAGATTGCCGGCTAAAGGGCCGACGGCCGCCACGCCCGCCTCCGGGTGTCCGCTGTGGCGAGAGTCCGGCCAGGTCCTCAGGGCCTCGGCTACCCGGCCGTGGTCGCGGCGGGAGAGGGCGACGCGTGGGTCGTAGGCCGGGTGCTCCTCGAGGTGGGCCCGCCTCGCCTCCTCGTCCAGCTCGCCGAGGTCGTCGGGCGGCTCGTCCTGCCAGCCGGTGTAGGCCATGAGCGTACCTTCGGGTCCCAAGACGTCCAGCAGGGCGCGCACGACGGTCTCCGCGCCGCCGACCAATTGGCCGAGCGCGCTCATCCGGCAATGGACCATCGCCGCCCCGCCCG
>JACCSM010000593.1 GCA_013698525.1 Rubrobacteraceae bacterium | reverse complement strand
TGTCGTGTGCCTCTTCAGACCTGGTTCGGAGGGTTCGTGAAACGCCTGGCCATCGTCTTCTTCGTCGTGTTGGCCGCTGCGTTGTTCTACCGTTCCTTCGGCAGCGCCGAGACCGGCACAGGCTCGCTCACACTACCCCAACCAGCCCCGAACGTGGGCGACCGTGCCCCCGGGTTCGGGGTGGAGAGCGTGGACGGCCGTGACTTCGAGCTCTCGGACCAAGGTGTCTACGTGCTCACCTTCTGGAGCACCCTGAACAAGTACTCCAATCAAGCGGCTCCTGGTTTCGAGGACCTTGCCAGGAGGTACGAGGGCGATGGAGCCTCCTTCGCCGTCGTCTACGTCAACAGCGCCCCTAGCGATGACAACGTCCCCTACACTATGCTCCTCGACTCAACAGGAGAGCTGGTCTCCAAGTACAACGTCAAGCGAGTGCCCAGGCTTTTCGTGGTCGAGGACGGTACCATAGAGTACGCCCAGGACTACTATTACGAAGGCTACGAGAAAAGCCTCAGGGAGGCCATCGACGAGGCGCTCTCGAAAGAGCCGGAGCAGGGCCGCCAGAGCGCGCTCCGCGAGCAGTAGAGAACCGATCCCTAGCACGAGCCATTCGGAAGGAGAAGATGAGCAGAGAGAGCATGGTACAGGTATTTGGGGTCGTGGTCGCGGCCGCGACTGTGTTCGTGACGGTGCTGGCGGTCGCACACCTGTTCTAGAATTGAGAATTTGGGATTGTTGATCACGAAGCCATTCCCAACTTCGAAACTCATAATTTTAAATTCACTACAAGCGTAACTCGTCCCGCGCGTCTCTGGCGGCTTCTCTGGCTGCATTCCTGTAGTCTGAGGCCGAGCGTTCGTAGGCGTAGAGGATACTTCGGCTGCTGTTGACTAGGACTCCGCCGCCGTTGCGGTCGAGCAGCGGGCGTATGCCCGAGGTGTCACCCCCCTGGGCCCCGTAACCGGGGGAGAGGAATAGGGTTTCGGGCAGCAGCTCCCTCGCCCGGCTTCCGATCTCGGGCCGGGTGGCCCCGACGACCGCCCCTACATCGGGGTAGTCGCCGGCCGGCCTCCCGAGGCCCGCGACCAACCCGGAGATGACTTCGAAGAGCGGTGGCTCTGTGGACTCCTGGACCTCACGGGAGGACGGGTTCGAGGTCGCAACGAGCACGAAGACACCACCGCCCAGGGTCTGCCTGCGGGCCTCTTCGAGGAACGGGAGCACCGCATCCTCCCCCATGTACGGGTTTACGGTGACACAGGTGGCGCCGTAGACGCCGAGGTGCGCCTCGGCGTAGGCGGCGGCCACGGGGCCGATGTCCCCGCGCTTTACGTCCGCTATGGCCGGCAAGCCAAGGTCCCTGGCGGCCTCGATCAAGCCGGCATAGATTCCCATCCCGCCGGGACCGAGCCGCTCGAAGTAGGCCGCCTGCAGCTTGACGGCGGCGACGTAGGGCTCTACCGCTTCGAGGATGCCCTGGCAGAATTCCAGGGTCGCTTCGGCCTCGGACAGGGTGCGCAGTTCCTCTGGGAAACGTGAGGGTATGGGATCGAGGCCCGCGACGAGCACGCTCCCCTTGCGGCGCGCCGCGTCTACCAGCGCCTGCATCGTGAACTAGACCGTCGAGAAGCGGGCGAAAAGAACGGTGCCGTGGGGAGAAGCCCGCGGCACCGAGAAAGACCTTGGATGGCTACTTGATCTGGTCCTTGAGCGCGTTGCCCGCGGTGAACTTGGGCACCTTGGATGCTGGTATGTTGATCCTCTGCTTGGTCTGCGGGTTGATCCCCTGCCTGGCGTCGCGCTTTTGCACGTAGAACTTGCCGAAGCCCGTGATCTGGACCTGCTCGCCGTTCTTGAGGCTCTCCGTCACGACTTCGGTGAACGCGTCGAAGAACCTTTGGGCATCGCTCTTCGAGGCGTTCGCCTTGCCGGCGATCTCCTCTATCAGGGCCGTCTTGTTTAACGCCACGTCTTCCTCCCTACTTAGCTTCCACTCCTCTTTCCTCCGGTTTGTCGGAAGAACTTACCAGAGACACTATAACGTCTCAATTCCGTTTAACTACCCGTAAATCATCCATTCTAAGCAAAGCCCGGAAAGGAAATCCGCCGAGTTCCCCCCCGCTCTCCTCCCTGCGGTCGAGTACTGCTACTATCGTCACGACTTCGGTCCCTGCCTCGAGCAGGTTCCTGGCGGCCCGCACGGCCTGCGTACCCGTGGTTACGACGTCCTCGACGAGGGCTATCCTCTCGCCCGTTTCCAGGTTGCCTTCGATACTCCGTCCTGCGGAGCTGCCATGCTCTTTGGCGGACTTGCGGACGATAACGTAGGGCAACCCTGTGGCGAGGGCCGTGGCCACGACGAGAGGAACGGCACCGAGCTCTACGCCGGCGAGCCGCCCTACTCCTTCTGGTATCTGCTCCGCCAGCGCGTCGGCCACGTCCCGCAGGAGGTTCGGTTCGGTCGAGAAGAGGTACTTGTCCACATAGAAGCTGCTGCGCTCTCCGCTGGAGAGCACGAAGTCCCCTTCCAGCAGCGCCGCGTCCCTGATGCGGGGTGCGAGATCAGGCACCCAGCTCACCGGTAGTCCGCTCCCTGTGCTCGTAATCCTCCATGGCCTCGTCGAAGGGCCCGAAGTCTACCTGCCCGAGGAGATCCCCGATCTCGCGCGACTCGTCCCCTGCCGTGTCTAGCCTGCCTTCGATGTCTGAGTTGATCTCGGCCAGAAGCTCCACGGCCTCGTTGAGGGCGCCAACCAGCTCTTCTTCGGGTACGTCGTCGAGAGAGTCGGTGAGCTTCTCGAGCTCGCCGACCTTCTCCTCCAGACCCCCCAGATCGTCCTGTTGTCTCCCGCGATCCTCCATAAGTCTCGGACTATACACCATCCCGACCCCCTCTTCGGCCCCCAGAAGCCCCGCCTTCGTCCCGACCACGACCGGCCCTTGCCGCCCTGCTAAGCACGAAGGCGAGCGCCGCGACTATGAGCAGTGAAGCCAGGAAAGGCAAAACCGCCCAGACCAGGACACCGTAGCCCGCCCTCATCAGGAGAAAGGCGGCCACGCCGGCACCGGCCACGACGAGCGGGACGGTCCCTAGCAGGACGAAAAGCAGGGTCTGGGGATGCATGCTGTTCATGCTGCCCTCACGCCTACTTCCGAAGTAGATGTTGCAACTGAATGTTCAGCCTCACACGCAACATCTACTTCGTCACTCTGTCTATGGCCTTGATCAGGTCCCTTATCAGCTCTTCGGAGGCGCCGTCCGTTTCGGCCCGCTCCTCGACGAAATCCTTCAAGAGGACCGTGTTTATTCGCCTGATGGCTGAGAAGATGGCGTTGGTCTGCTGGACGATGTCGGCGTATGTTACGTCGCCCTCCTCGACCATCTTCTCGACCCCCCTGACATGGCCCTCGACGCTCTTGAGCCGGCGTATGACCTCGCTCCTGGTCTGCTTCTGCAAGGCTCGCTCTACCTCCCTTTGTTCCCGATCTCTGCCAGTAGCTCCCTGACCACCATTGCGTCGTGGAAGGGGACGTCTCCTTCGGGCAGGTGCTGGACCGTCTCGTGTCCTTTGCCGGCCACCACAACCACGTCACCAGCCCTCGCCGCCTCCAGCGCACGCCGGATCGCCTTCCGCCTGTCGAGCTCTATGCTGGTCCGTGAGAGATCCGAGCCGGCCTCGACCTCCCTGGCTATCTTCTCAGGGTCCTCCGAGTATGCGTCGTCCGTCGTAATGAGGCTCATGTCGGCGAGAAGGGAGGCTATCCTGCCCATCTTCGGCCGCTTTGTCCCATCCCTGTCTCCGGCTGCCCCGAACACGCAGATAACCCGCCCCCTGCCACCGTCTGGTCCACCGGCGACCTCCCTGGCCACCCGCAGGACAGCATCCAGCCCAACGTCGGTGTGGGCGTAGTCTACGACTACCTCGAACCCGTACTCGCCGGCTGCCGCGACCCGCTCGAAGCGTCCTGGGACCTGTCCCATCCCTCGCACCGCACGGCTTACCGCCCCTTCATCCGTCCCGACGGCGAGCGCGAGAGAGGCGGCCCCGGCGACGTTGAGCACGTTGTAAGGTCCGAGCAGCGGCGTCTGGAGCTCGAGGACGCCCTCGTAATGGTGGAGCGCGAAGCCTGTCCCGCTCCGCGTCGTCTCGACCTCGGCGATTCTGTAATCCGCGCCGGCCGTGCTGCCGAAGGTATTCACGTCTTCCAGCTCGGCGGCCAGCCGCCTTCCGTAGGCATCCTCGGCGTTGGCGAGCCTGGGGCCCTCCGTCATGTAGAAGAGCCCCCGCTTGGCCGCGTAGTAGGACTCCATCGAGCCGTGTAGGTCGAGATGATCCCTGGTCAGGTTGGTGAAGATCGCCCCTGCGAAGCGGGTCCCCGCAACGCGCTTTAGGGATACACCGTGCGAGGAGACCTCCATAACGACCCTGCGAACGCCCGACCCGAGCATCGAGGCGAGCGTTCCCTGCACCTCTGTGGCCTCGGGGGTGGTCCGCACCGACCGACGGCGCTCGCCACCGGAGATGGTCTCGGCGGTCGTCATGAGCCCGCACTCTCCCTGACCGTAGGCGCCCGCGAGTATCGCATGCAGGGCGTAGGAGGTCGTGGTCTTGCCGTTGGTGCCCGTAACGCCGTAGACTTCCAAGCTCCTCGATGGGTCGCCATTGACCTCCCTTGCCAGCACCGCCAGAGAGCCCCGTGCATCCGCCACGACCGCGGTCGGGACCCCGGGAACGTCGTGCTCGGCCACGACGAGAGAGGCCCCACGGCGGACGGCCTCGGACGCGAACTCCGTCCCGTCGCGCTTGAAGCCAGGAACCGCGACGAAGGCGAAGCCCGGCTCGGCGCAGCGGGAATCGTGCGTCACGCCCCCAACGCCCCGCACACTGGAAGGAACCTCCGTCCCGAGAACCTCGGTAAGCTTTGCCCGGTCCAGGATCACAGCCCTAGTGTAGCAAGAGCCATAACGAGAGCGTTCCGTAAGGCTTCTCGAGAGAACACAACACGCCGAAACATCCCTGAAATATCGCTGAAACGGCGCCGAAACACGCGTCGGTTGTTGGAGAACGGAAATGTGGTAAAAGAGAACACAGGAAATAGGGCCAGAATACGGTGACTCACCATATGTGGTGTGCTACCCTACGCGGGTCGTTTTTACAGGGATTTCACAATTGCGTCGATGTGTGTCCGGCTGTCGGCAGTCGATACACAGAGGCGCAGGAGAGGAGATAAATGGCGACCCAGAACTCCATGATGCTGGCGGAGCGGACTGACGAACTCCTGAATCGGGGGCGAAGTCAGGGCTTTCTCAGCACAGAGGAGGTCGCCAATCTCTTGCAGGAGGGGGATCTCTCGGCGGCGGAGGTAGAAGAGTTCTACGCCGCGCTGGAGGAAGAAGAGATATCGATCGTGGATAGCGAGGCGGCCGAGGCCGGGGGGAGCCGGACGGCGGCAGTTACAGCCGTCCACGTCTCTGAGGCTCCTGCGGTCCAGATCGCACACGCCGTCGCCACGGGCGATTCGATCAGGATGTACCTGGCCGAGATAGGGAGGGTGCCCCTCCTTACCCACGCTGACGAGATACGGCTCGCCAAGGGTATAGCCCGCGGGTGCAAGAGGTCCAAGGACCGTCTCGTCGAGGCCAACCTGAGGCTCGTGGTCTCCATCGCAAAGAAGTACCGTAACCGTGGCGTCTCGTTTCTCGACCTGATCCAGGAGGGCAACCTCGGGCTCATAAGGGCGACAGAGAAGTTCGACCACTCCAAAGGCTACAAGTTCTCGACGTACGCGACGTGGTGGATCCGTCAGGCCATAACCCGCGCCATCGCGGACAAGGGGCGGACCATCCGCATCCCCGTCCACATGGTCGAGAAGGTCAACAAGTACCACAGGACCCACAGGCGCATGATCCAAACCCTCGGACGCGAGCCTTCAGAGGAGGAGATCGCATTCGAGCTTGGCGTTTTCGTCGCCGAGATTCAGCGGCTGCAGGAGATCAGCCAGAGATCCATAAGCCTCGCCACCCCCGTTGGCGACGACGACTCCTCCGAGCTCGGCGACTTCCTGGAGGACGCCGGCTCCGTAACCCCCACTGACGCCGTCTCGGAGTCGCTGTTGAAGGCCCATCTGAGGGAGGCGCTCGACGAGCTACCCGAGAGGGAGCGCCAGATCATCGAGCTCCGGTTCGGTATGAAGGACGACCGTCCACGCACCCTCGAAGAGGTCGGCCGTGAGTTCGACATCACGCGCGAGCGGGTCCGCCAGATCCAGATGAAGACCCTGAACCTGCTTCGTGAGCAGCGCCGGACCCAGAACCTGCGCGAGTACCTCAACTAGAGTACCTCCGCCAAGATCGGGAACACCCTGGACACCCCGGAAGAGCTCCACGCGTTCGTCTGCGACGTGGCCCGCAGGGCGGGGGAGCTTCAACTCTCGCGCTACCAGAACCCTGGTGAGGTCAGGGAGAAGGCCCCGAAGGACTTCGTGACCGAGGTGGACCTCCTTTGTGAGGAGTTGATGGTGAACGCTATCAGGGAGCGCTACCCCGACGATGCCATCCTCTCCGAGGAGCGAGGCGGGTCGGTCTCGGAGCGCGGGCGCACCTGGCTCCTCGACCCCGTTGACGGTACGGCGAACTACATGAAGGCGAACCCCATATTCTGCTCCTGCGTCTCTGTCATCGAGGGTGGCTCCGTTACCCACGCCGCCGTCGACGCGCCACGCCTCGGCGACATGTACCACGCGAGATCCGGGGGCGGTGCCTACAGGGTGACCGGTGGCAGAGAGACCCCCCTGCGCGTCAGCGACACGGAGAGGCTGGAGTACGCTGTCGCCGGCGCCGACCTCTCCCTGCACGGCGGCAAGCCTCAAGACCCAGGGGTAGAGAAAGTGCTGTTCGGAGCCTGGCAGCTAAGGGCTCTTGGCAGCGCGGGGATCAGGGGCGCCTGGCTCGCTGCCGGGTACCTCGACGTCTCCGTCGGCACCCACAACACGGCCTGGGACTACGCCCCTACGGTCCTACTCGTATCCGAGGCCGGGGGACGCGCCACAGACCTCTCGGGCGAACCGTGGAGCCTCTCCTCGGAAGGCCTGATCGCCACCAACGCCACCCTGCACGACGAAGTCCTGGAGACAATACACAGCGC
>JACCSM010000592.1 GCA_013698525.1 Rubrobacteraceae bacterium | reverse complement strand
CGTCGCGGTGCCCTCCACCTCTTCCGTAAGTTCGACCGTATCGCCGTCCACCGCCCTCGCGACAGTCGCCTCGAGATCGCCCTCCGGCGGTTCGGCCGGACACGCGCTGGCCTCTTCCTCCAAGCCGTTAGTTTCGAGACCGGTCGTCTCCTCCGTGAGGGTGGTGTCGGGCGAGGTGTTCTCCTCCGGGGTGGCTTGCTCCGATGTTCCCGCCGCGGGGGAGCCCGCACCCGTGCCTTCGTCTTCGCCTTCGCAGTCACCGGCCACAATGTTCCCGGCCTTCGCGCAGCCTTTCCCAGCGTAGACCTCTCCGCCACCGATCGAGACTTCTCCGTCTCCCACCCGGGTCCCGCCGGGCATCTCCTGGGCCGTGGCCGCGCGGGCGGACCCTGCAATGAAGAAGATTAGGTAGGCTGCTATGAGCAGCAGGAACGGCAATGCGCCGGCGGCGGCGCGGCCGGTTGGATGGGAATCAGGGGGCATGTTCCTCCTTGAAGACTCGGGGGTTTGCGTGCTCGAATGCGCGGTCAGGTCTGGGGCCGGAGCCGCGGTCACCTCTGATAGCGGTGGAGGCGTTCGGTGCTGAGCGGGACCTGGAAGGATGGTCCGCTCCGCTTCGTTTGTTCTGTTCGGCAAACTCACCTCCTACTCGCCCGCGACCTGATCGATCCGGTTGATGGACTCGGCGGACTGTGTCCGGCGCGCGGCCCGCGGCGTGCCCTGGCGTGTGCCCTGCACTCCACTCTCAGTAGCCTGCCGTGGCCCGGCTTCGGTCCGCGCGCCGGCGGCGAAGCCCTCAGCGGGCTCACGGCGCCACGGGCGCGCGACCGCAGACTGTGACCGTGTCGGCGTATCCGCGTTGGGAGATCCCCCGTCATCGGGCTCGATGGGATGCCCCGGGGCGGAGCCTGCCGTGTTGTTCGGGGAGGACTCCTCATGCACCGCGTTGCCAGCTTCTGATGGGACATGCTTCGGCCTATCCTTCTCTCGAGATATAGGGCCTGGTCTCCCGAGATTGCGCGCCTCTCTACGCTCGGCGGGTTCCGCGGAGGGCCTTCGCGTGAGCAGGCCGGGCTCCTCGAGCGCGCCGCTGGCCGCGCCTTGAGAGGGGGACGGACGACCCGCTCGATCTCCCGTCGTCGGCCGTGGTGTTGTCCGGGGCGGCGTCTCTGGATGCGTGGACGGATCGGACGTAGACGGTTTGCGGGCGGAGCCTCCGAGTAGCGCGTCCACCTCCCGACGGTCTTCGGCCATGCCATCGTCGCCGACGGCGGCGTCCCGTGCTCTCTTACGCTTCGCCTCTCCCCCGCCGTCGCGCTTCTTGATGCGCTCTATGCGCTCCAGAGGCCCCACGCGATCCCCACGGGTAGTGCCTACCGCCTCCGGCTTGCCCGTCTCCGGCTTGCCCGTCTCCAGAGTGACGGGTGATGGTGGACCAGGATCGCCACCGGGCCGCGGAGCATCAGGCAGCGGACCATCGGGTTGGGCATCCGGCCCCTCTGAAGGCGGCGTGGTGGTTGGAGCGTCGCTCCCTGACGGTGTACCGGTATTCTGAGGATCATCACCGGCACGTGGCGGTGACGCTTCCGGGATGTCCTCCGGCGTGGACCCTGATTCCTCCTGCTTGGGACCGCCACCGTCCGTGGAGGGCGGCGCGGCTTCGTCCGTGGGCGTCTGCCCACCCGCCGGGTCTCCATCGTTCTCGGGCAGCGCACTGGCCTCTGGTTGGCTCTCCTGCTCGGGTGGAGCTTCCTGCTCAGGCGAAGCTTCCTGCTCAGGCAGAGGGACCGTCTCTGGCTGGAGACCGGGGTTGGGCTGTTCCTCGCAGTTCCCGTCTTCAGGGTGGTGGGCCTGGCCGGGGTCACAATCATCGGTTCGTGCCGACTGCTCTTTCTGAGGTGTAGACGCCACCGGCGGAACCTGTCCTGCTTGGGCTTCGGATACTGGTCGTCCGGTTCCCAAACCTTCCACGCTGGAGTCGACGACGATGATCTGCTCAACGCCGTGTTCTTCCTCGGGCAGTGAAGCCACTGGCGGCGAAGCCACTGGCGGGTCTTCGGCGGGAGGCTCCGCGAGAGAGATGTCCTCCGATTTCTCCTGCTTGCCGGCTCGCGCCACGGGAGGCTCGCCGGAACCCTCGCGCGAACTCCCCCAGTCCCGCGCGGCGACCGCCACCAGCGCGATCTCCTCCTCCCCATCGCTAATGGGACCCGTAGCGGCTTCCGGCGGCTCGGCGGA
>JACCSM010000591.1 GCA_013698525.1 Rubrobacteraceae bacterium | reverse complement strand
TCGTCGGCGGGTCGGGGGTGGCCGTCTTCTACGGGGCGATGGCGCTGGGCAGGCTCGCGAGCGGGTGGATCGTCGGGCGCGTGGGCAACCGCCGCACGCTGCTCGGCTCCGGCCTGCTGGCGGCGGGTGGCATGCTGCTCGCGCTCGCCACGACGAGCCCCGCGCTCGTGGTGGGCGGGTTCGTGCTCGTAGGAGTGGCGCTCGCCGCGGTCGCGCCTTTGGCCTTCTCGGTGGCCGGGGACCTCGTGCCGGAGCGGGCGGGGTCGGCGGTCTCGGTCGTGACCACCTTCGGCTACGGGGGGTTTCTGCTCGGCCCGCCGCTCGTGGGGGGCCTCGCGGAGGCAATCGGCCTCAGGGCCGCCCTCGGGATCATAGCCGTGGCCGGGGTCGCCGTCTTCGCGCTCTCCTTGCGCCTGCGGGAACCATAGGGGGAGGCTGCGACCGAAGGCGGCGTCGGTTTCCCCTAACCCACGGCGAGCTCGGGGTCGTCACGAGCGCACGGGCCCGGCGGTCCGCTATCGGACGATCTTCCTCAGGGCGAGCTCCTCGGCCTCAAGTGGACAGATATAGACCTCAGCGGAGCTAGCGGCGAGCTCTCAGTACGACGCTCGCTGAAAACAACAGCTGAGGGCCTCGGCTTCGGGCCTCCGAAGAACAAGGCGAGCCGTAGGTCGGTACCCTTGAATAAGACGGCGGTGGTCGCGCTAAGGGCACACCGCAAACGGCAGAACGAAGAGCGGCTGCGCACCCCGCAGTGGAGGGACAACGGACTCGTGTTCCCGAACAGCGTGGGCAAACCGTTGGATCACAACAACCTCTACCACCGAGAGTACAAGGCGCTTCTGAAGAAGGCCGGTCTCGCAGAGCAGGGATTCACCTTCCACAGTCTGCGTCACACCTTCAGTACGACACTCTTCAAGAGGGGCGAGCACCCTAAGATAGTGCAGTCCTTGCTCGGACACGCGAGTATCGTGCAGACCATGGACACCTACTCGCACCTGTTGGAGGACATAGGCGGGGACGCCGTCGGAGGACTCGACGAGGCCTTCGGCTAGCGGGTTGCAGTACGGTTGCAGTAAATGAGGTCCGGGGTCTCAGCCGGACCACGCGTTTTACCTGCAAACAGGAGGGTGACCGACGGGGCTCGAACCCGCGACCTTCGGAGCCACAATCCGATGACTCCTGTTTCTAGGCGTTGCCACACGTTGCAGAATCGGCATAGATAAGCTGGATTCTTTGCTGACGGTTGCCTGCTGTTTCTCCGTGTAGCACTCCGAGTGGTGTCAGAAGTGGTGTCAATCGGTGTCGGCCACTCCTTCTATCTTGATGGATCTTATCGCACCGAGGACCTCGCCAGGGCGACCTACGGCCAGCTACGTTTCAGTCCCATACTTGTGACGACCTGTAGCTACGTTCCGGGTGCTAACAGACACTTATTAAATCTAGGTGGTGTCTCAATCTCTATGCTCAATCTCTGACCCTTGGGAAGATTTCCTGGGAAAAATTGCCCGATCAGATTAGGAAGCTATCCCCTACCTCCTGGGATAGTGGTGCCACTAGAGTGACCATATCAGGTCCAAGAACCTCACTAAGGAGATCCATCGAATGTAGGAACGAGCGAAAGGTGCGCAGAGGACGCTAATAAGGACGAGAGGTGGGAAGGAGGTGTCATCGGAGCGGAGTAAGTCGAGAACTAGCAGTTAGGTATGGGAAAGCGAAAGAACAGAGAAAGGAGAAGGAAATGATTGCAAGATTCGACCACCGACCGATGCTTACGGCGGTGTTGGCGCTATCGACGACCGTGTTGGTCGTGGTGGTGATAACGCTGTCCGCGTTGCTCATTACGTCGCCTCAAGCAGCAAGCCCCCCAAGCGACACTGCCGGCGGCAAGCCCGCGGGCGCGGCCCCCGCGAATATGGACGCCGGAGGCGAAAACTACGGCTGGGACATTGCCAACAAGTGAACTCTGCGTGGTGGCTCTCCTTGCGGAGTACGGCGACTGGTGGAGAAGCGCCGCTCCAAGCAGGGAGCGCAACGCGGAGGAAGGGCCGGTGCTCCTAGGAGTACCGGTCATTTCTTTCCCTTGTTCACCAATCTCATTGAAGGAACGTTCTCTGAAGGGGGTGCGTGTGTTCTCAGTCCTCCTCGGCCTTTTCGGCAGTCTTCGCGCCCCGGTGTCCGGGGCTCGAGATCCTCTGGTAGGTTCGTATCCTTGTTGCCTTTCGCCCTCACCAAAGCCCGCAGAAGGACGCCCTCCGAAGGCGGCCCCGTCCTGCTCTATCAGGCGGCTCCGCAAAAGTTGCCGTAATGCTTGGGACAAGGTAATGCTGTAGAGTGATGGTTGTGACGAAAGAGTCAAGTACGCAAGGTCGAAGGACTAGTGGGATTAGCTGCCGTATTGCCACTTGGCTGGCGTGGTCGTTGTGCGCAGTGTGCGTAGCGCTCATCGGATTAGCCCTCTTGCTCGACTTCCTTACAGGCGAGGTGATCCCCGCCGGCACGCCCGGAGCAAGACCTGGCTCTGGCTTTGCTGTACTCACGGGGGTGCTCTCGCTGGCGTTCCCTACGGTCGGTGCGCTCATCGCCTCGCGGCTCCCTGCTAACCCCATCGGCTGGATCTTCTGTGGCATGGGACTACTCTATACAGCGGGCCGCTTCACAGGAGCATACGCCGACTACGCACTGAATGAGAATTTCGCGTTTCCTGGTGGGGAGTACGTGGCCTGGTTCTCTTCGTGCCTGTGGTTCGCAGGGCTGACTCTGGGAGTATTCCTGGTCCTGTTGTTTCCTGACGGTCGGCTACCGTCTCGCTGGTGGAGGCTTGTGGCATGGGCGGCTCTCTTGGGAGTCGCACTGGCCATAATCGGGTTTGGTTTCATGCCGGACTATCTGATCGTTACCCACCCTTACGTTGAGAACCCGTTTCCAGTTATGGGAGTCATTGGCGGGTTGACAACGTACGAGTTGTTTGGAGCCTCGCGCTTCCTCGGTATGACACTATTACTTACGAGCAGTCTCGCTGCTCTGTTCTCGCTCTTCGTTCGGCTGCACCATACGAGGGGCAATGAACGCCAGCAGATCAAATGGTTCTTGTTCGGTGCTGTGCCGCTAACCGTGTTCCTCGGCCTATTCGAACTCAGCTTGATAATCACCAACCTCACCTACGACTTTCTCACTTACGACTTTCTGATCCGCATGGCGGACATAGTATCGTGCCGCTGCACTTCCCCGTTAGCAGGGCAGGCTCTCAACGCCGTCCAACTTGTAGCGGTGCTCGCTCTGCTGTTCATTCCGATCTTCACTTACATCGCTATCCTCAGGCATCGGCTCTACGACATAGACGTCGTCATAAACCGCACCCTCGTCTACGGATCTCTGAGCGCCTGCGTCGTTTTGATCTACGTGCTCGCGGTGATAGCCTTGGGGGCCCTCTTTCAGGCGCAAGGCAACATTGCCGTCTCACTCCTGGCCACAGGACTCGTGGCCGTCCTGTTCCAGCCGCTTCGGAGCAGGCTCCAGCGAGGGGTCAACCGCCTGATGTACGGCGAGCGAGACGAGCCGTACGCGGTGATCTCGCGCCTGGGGAGACGCCTCGAATCAACCCTGGCACCCGATACGGTGCTGCCAACACTCGTCGAGACTATAGCCCAGGCTCTGAAGCTGCCCTTTACGGCCATTCTCCTTAAGGAGGGCGAGGGGTTCAGGACCGCCGCGGCCTACGGGTCGCCCAGAGGAGAGCCGGAAACGCTTCCGCTCGTGTACCAGAGGGAAGAGATCGGGCGCCTGGTACTCTCTCCTAGGGCACCCGGTGAAGGCTTCTCCCATGCCGACCGCGTCCTTTTGGAGGATCTTGCCCGCCAAGCGGAGGTCGCTGTGCACGCTGTGAGGCTCACCTCAGACCTGCAGCATTCGCGCGAGCGGCTGGTCGCAACCCGAGAAGAGGAGCGCCGTCGCCTCAGGCGTGACTTGCACGACGGCCTGGGCGCACAACTTGCGGGCTTGAACGTTCAGGCAGGGACTCTGCGTCGCCTCATCCCGCGTGACCCTGACGCTGCCGAGGAGCTTGTGGTAGAGCTGCGCGAGGAGCTCCACTCTGCCATCGTCGACATCAGGCGCCTGGTTTACGACCTCAGACCCCCGGCACTGGACGATCTGGGGCTCGTAGAGTCACTACGCCAGCTTGCCGAGCGCTACGGCTCGAAAGACGAGCCGCTAAGCGTGTTGGTAGAGGCCCCTGAGAAACTTCCCGACCTCCCAGCGGCCGTCGAGGTGGCCGTCTACCGTATCACGCAGGAGGCGCTGACCAACGTAGTACGACATGCCAGGGCAAGGACATGCGTTGTGCTGCTCGTCGTGAATGACGATGTGACACTAGAGATCGTCGATGACGGCGTTGGCATCCCCGCAGAACGTAGTGCGGGCGTGGGCCTCACCTCGATGCACGAACGAGCGTCTGAGCTGGGCGGGATTTGCATCGTCGAGCCTGTCCGAAAGGGCGGTACCAAGGTGCTGGTCCGTCTTCCATTGCCCAAGGAGTGAGAAGGTTGGAGACCCTACGTATCCTTATCGCCGAAGACCATCCGCTCTTTCGGAAGGGCATGATCTCCCTGCTCTCTTCAGTGCCCGAGTTCGAAGTTGTAGGCGAGGCCACAACGGGCGAGGAGGCCGTCGAGCGTGCCGCCGATCTGCAGCCCGACGTGATATTGATGGACCTGCAGATGCCTGAGGTAAATGGCATAGAGGCCACGCGAAGGATCCTGCAACAGAACCCAAGCGTCCGCATCCTTGTGGTAACGCTCTTCGAAGACGACGACTCGGTATTTATGGCCTTGAGGGCAGGAGCACGCGGGTACGTCCTCAAAGATGCCGACGAGGAGCAGATGGTGCTCTCGATTCGGGCGGTAAGCAAAGGCGAGGCTATCTTCAGCCCGGCTATCGCAACCCGCGTGCTCGCCTACTTCGCGACCTCTCCCCCGCCGGGAGGAGCCCCACCTCAAGCCTTCCCCACGCTCACCGATCGCGAGCGCGAGATTCTGCACCTCATCGCCCAGGGGCATCCCAACCCTTCGATCGCCCGGCACCTGTCGCTGAGCACGAAGACCGTTGGCAACTACGTCTCCAACATCTTCACCAAGCTGCAAGTTGCTGACCGGGCCCAGGCCATCATCCGCGCCAGGGAAGCTGGCCTGGGGTAGAGCAAGCAGACACGTCAAACTATAGAAGCGATTCTAGCTAGCCTCTGGGTCTATATTTGGCTAAACGACCCCTCGGTACGGTTCGTCAAGTTGGCGTAGATGCTTGTCCCGCCGTCTAGGCCATTGTTGCCAACCACGCCGTCTCTGAAGTTGTGGAAGCCGCCACTCTCCTTTCCCTAGAGATCGTGTGAACTGCCGTTGGCAACGACGCGGTGATCACCGGCCCAACCCCTCATGGCGTCATCGTGGGAGCCGCCGTATTGAGCGTCGGCATAACAGTCGAGTACTTATCAGTGGCTTTCCGAGGTACGCTGACTCCTGAGATGCCCTTGGCCATCGTCCCACCTCCAAGACCCGCATATGCCTTCCCCACGCCAAAGGGTGAACCTAAAGCGTGATGGCAATGTCACACCAGTTCTGAGGTCCTAATTGCTTTCCCTAAATCCCCTGACGTTACCTGAGTGGTGCCAAAGTGGTGTCAAATAGCCTCAGTGATCGCACCGAAGCTCTATTCCTTTCCGCGTATTCGGCCTATCTATGGGGAATCTGCGAGGGTGACCGACGGGACTCGAACCCGCGCCCTTCGGAGCCACAATCCGATGCTCTACCTACTGAGCTACGGCCACCACGCGCACGGGGATTCTACCAGCGAAAGGGCGCGTAGCAAACGTGATGAGGCCCGTAGCTGGGCGTGTTCAGTCTCCCCAGCCGAGGAACTCTGTCTTCTTGTCGTCGCGCTTTCCTTCGTCGACTACGCGAAAGAGCCTGGAGGGGATCGGGGTCTTGATGATCACGACGTTGCCATTGGCGTCGTAGACCTGGATGGAGACGCAGAGGTAGTCTCCTGGTTCGTGCTCGTCTGCCACTTTGCGTGTGAGCTCCACGGTGGCCTGTTGCTGACCGTTGCCGTTGCCACGCAACTCGAGCGTGTCGTTCGGGTCGAGGCCCCTCGGACCAAGCTCTCCCGCGTACCTAAGACGCCGGAAGACGGCCCTGACGTGGGCCACGCCGTCCTCGTCGCGCAGCACTATGGGGACACGGATCACATCGTCTATGGAGTAAGTTTCGAGTTCTACTCTGTCTCGCGGCATCGCAACCTCCTGTAAAGACAACGCACGTGAGTATGCCTCAATCTAGGTCCTGGGAAACACGATGCACGTCGCGGCGGGGCCTCTGCGAGGGTGCTTCAGATAAAGGCGACCCCTAGTTTGATGCTTTGCTGCGGGTTGCGGTCCACGTACTCCTCGTAGGCGCGGGGGGATTCATCGAAGCTCACGACGGGGTCGATGATCTTTTCGCAGTCGATGGCACCGGAGGCGAGCATGTTCCAGCAACTCATTGCGATGCGCCGCCTGTTCCAGCGTGGATGATCGCGGTTCGGCTCGCTGCTCGCCCTGGAGAAGACGAGGACTGCGTTGTTGAAGTGGGCCTCTCTGCTCAGATCCAGGGTTCCGCTGAAGGCCCGCGCCCACCCGACGAAGGCGATGGTGCCGCCGTAGGCCAGGCCCCGTAGTGCCTGCTGCAGGGCCTGTTCGTTGCCGCTCGTCTCGATGGCGGCGTCGACGCCAGCTCGGCCTGTGGCTTTTTTCAGCTCGAGCCCGACGTCCTCACGCAGCGGGTCGAAGGCTGCGTCGGCCCCCGCATCGACGGCGGCGTGCCTGCGTTTCTCGATGGGGTCGATTACGGCCACGTAAGCAGCCCCGGCAACCTTCGCCATCTGGGCCGCAATCGCCCCAATAGCCCCGAGGCCGAAGACGACGACGCGGTCTCCGATCCGCACGTGGCCGTCGCGGATGCCGCCGAGGGCGAACTGAGCGGGGTCGAAGCATAGCGCGCTCTTCCAAGGCATGGTGTCTGGCACTTTCAGGAGGAAAGGGTTGTCCACGGCGTCCAGGATCTGGGTCTCCCTTATACTCCCGTAGCCACACACGCGGTCCCCGACTCGGAAATGCCCGACGTCGCCGCCCTTCTCCACGACGACCCCGACCCACTGGTTGCCGAGCGCCGGCCCTTCTCCGTTTTCTGCCTCACGACCCTCTGTTTCACGCTGCAGGAACAGCCTCCAGTCCTCGTCGAAGTGGTCGGCGACGAACGGGTCTTCCCCACGAAAGAGGCTCACCTCAGTGCCGTGCTTCGGGGAAGCGTACTCTACACTGACCTTCACCTGGTTTGGTCGGATCTTTGCTTCTTCGTAGTCAACGAGGCCGGCCTTCCCTGGCGCAATGGCGACTAGCTTCCTGGGCATCTTCGTCCTGTTCTGTACGAGGGTGTGGTGCGTAGGCCACGCAGCCCCCACATGTCTTCCGAGCAGTTTCCCCAGCGACGTGTCAACCCGGATGCATCTCCCGTTGCTTGTACGTCAGCGACCGCTCGACTTCTCGCATGTGATCTATAGCCTGCCTGGCAACGTCGTCGAGGGAGATCCGGTCCGGATCGTCCGCGAGTAAGTTGGGGAGGGAAGGGATCAGCTCGAACGCCAGGCCACCTTCGTAGTCAACATCCCGCAGGGCTTGCAGGACATCTGTGAAGTCTACGTGGCCGAGGCCTGGGGCGAGGCGGTTGGAGTCGGAGAGGTGCACGTGGTTGAGGAGGTCTCCGAAGTCGCGGATGGATCCCGGGATCGAATGCTCCTCTACGTTCATATGGAACGTGTCAGCCATGATGCCGCCGTCTGTGAGGCCCGTCTCCCGCCACATCCGCGCGCCCTCGTCGAGCCTGTTCAGCATGTAGGTGCCGTAGCGATTCCAGCACTCCAGCGTGAGGCCGACCCCGAGTGAGGCGGCGTGCTCGCCGGTCGTTCTCAATCCCTCTACGGCCCACAGCCACTCGTCATGCGGATCGGCGACGGGTCGGACGCGAGAGTACGCAGTCGGGGCGACGATGAAGAGCGGAGCTCCGAGATCTGCGGCGAACCCGGAGACCTCGCGCAGGTAAGCCAGGGCGGCGTTTCGAATATCGGGATCGGGGTGGGAAAGGTCGCGGTCTGCGGTGAAGTTGGGACAA
>JACCSM010000033.1 GCA_013698525.1 Rubrobacteraceae bacterium | reverse complement strand
CCAACCAGGCAGACGCTCGCAACCGACGTCTATCTCAGGAACCGCGGAGGCCAACCATGATCGGACGCCTCCTGCACGAGGAGAGGGGAATGGCGCTAGGACTCGCGATCATCGTCGTGGTGATCGTTGGCGTCATGGGAGCGGGCCTTATGACCTTGGTCGCCACAGACCTGCGGGCCGTCATGGAAGTCAACAGGGGAGAGCAGGCCTTCGAGCTGGCCGAAGCAGGGATCGAGGTTTCCAAAGCACACCTCGCGAACGACCCGAGCCAGGCCGACTGGTCATCGGGGGAACTCCACATGGCCGGCATGGGTGAGGGCTCTGTCGCCGTTACCGTCGGGTACGACGAGGAGAGCGCATCCTTCGAGGCGGTCTCCACAGGCGAGTACCGTGGGACTACACGCAAGATCGAAGCCATCATCTCCATCGAAGAAGGCAGGCCAAAGCTCCTGAGCTGGCGGGAACTCTACGAGTAAGGTCGTACAAGAAATTTCGTCAATTTATGTTGACAGACACAACAACGTCAACTGTAATTGACACATGGATGAGAAGACGAGGACACGGGTTGGTGGGCCGGAGGACCCTCTGGAGGGGCTCGAAGCGGTCGTCGCTTTGAGGCGGACGCTGGAGGCTTTAGAGGCGGCGCAGGTGGAGAATGCCTTCGTCGCGGGATGGTCATGGGCGAGGATCGCTGAGGTCTTGGGGGTGAGCAAGCAGGCTGTGCACAAAAAGCACGCCAGGAGGATCAGGGAGACGTACCCGGGAGATCCACCGAGGAGAAAGGGAAGGGGCCTGTGATATTCACCCGCTTTACCGACAGATCCCGCATGTGTGTTGAGGCCGCCTTCGATGAGGCCAGGATGCTTGGTCACGACTCGCTTGGTGATGAGGACCTTTTGCTTGGCATCCTGCGTGCCGATGAGGGGATAGCCGCCGAAGCACTTTCCTCGCTCGGGGTGACGCTTGAAGGCGCGCGAGAGGAATTAGAGGAGATGCTTTCTGGCGCCCTCTCTTCGATAGGGATCTCCCTCGAAGAGGTGCGCAGGGAGGCGGGTGATGCCTTCGAGTTGCGCATCCCGGCCTACAGGCGCATCCCGATCTCCCCCTGGGCTAAGAAGGCATTGGTAGAAGCGCGTAAAGAGATGCGAAGGATAGGAGACAATTACCTCGGCACCGAGCACGTCCTGCTTGGGATACTAGGCAACGCAGATGGGATGGCCGTCAGGATGCTGGCCGGGATGGGTGTCTCGCGTGAGGTGCTAGAGGAGAGGCTCTTCGAGTTGCGTGGCCGGGCTGCCGGATAGTACGCCCTGTCGGGCCGATGCAGACAAGCGTAGTCCCAGACACGGCCGCAGGTCGCTTGGGTCGTTAGAATGCTGTCATGGAGGAGAGAGAAGAACGCGGTGGTGCCGTCAGGGTAGGGATGATCTGGGGCGGCATCGGCGGGGTGGTTGGCCTGCTGGCATCTTTGCCTGGTTCACTGGTCGGGATCCTGGTCGCCGGCTTTATTGGCTTCTCCTGCGGGAGAAGGGCGGCCGCGGCGGGAAGACGGGCTGGGGCGCTCTCAGGGCTGATCGGCGGGGCCGTCGCAGCGCCCGTATACGTGCTGGGGTCTACGATCGGGGCGCTCCTGGCGGCGCGCCTGATCGGGGCTGCCGAGATCGCCACGACCCTCTCGGAGGTGCTCGGTACGAAGGTCTCCGCCGATCTGGCCTGGACCTACTTCTTGTTCAGCCTCGTTCTCTCTGCAATCCTCGAGGCCGCTATCCTGGTCTCGGTATCATCGGCCGCCGGAGCCTGGGCGAACAGGGAGTAGACACGGCCTCCCGGCGCCCCTCCGCTCATTGCCCTCTGGCCGCCTCCGCCGCGTTCTCCCCGAAAACGAACTCTCCGTCGTCGGGACGCGTGACGCCGGCCCTCTCGAGGCGGCGATCCTTCTGGTACTTCCTGATGGCGGCTTTCAGGGTCCCGAGACCGAGGGTCGCGCACTTGGGGCGGGAGGCGACGACCTGGCGTCCCAGCTGATCGATCATCTCGTGGTAGT
>JACCSM010000571.1 GCA_013698525.1 Rubrobacteraceae bacterium | reverse complement strand
GCCATCCCGACGAGCAGGGTGAGCACGGTCGAAAGCGAGGCGCTCGTCGTCGAGAACCCGAGCTGCTCGGTGATGTAGGTCTGCATGTAGGTCAACACGATGTAGAAGCCCGCATTCTGTATTATGACCAGTCCCGCCACCTGCAGTATCGGTTGCCAGTTCTGCGTGAGGGTCTCCCTGAAGGGGGACTGGGAGACTTCCCCTGCGCTCTCCAGGGCCCTGAACTCCGGGGTGTCGTCCAACTGCAGCCTAATATAGAGACCGATGAGGCCAAGCGGCCCCGCGAGCAGGAAGGGGATGCGCCAGCCCCAGGAGGTCAGGGCGTCGTCGGAGAGGACCGAAGACAGCAGGAGCACCGACGTGGAGCCAAGGATGAACCCTATGAGGGTCGAAAACTCTAGCCAGCTGACCAGGAAGCCCCGGCGATTATCCGGCGAATACTCGGCGATGAACGCCGACGCGCCGCCGAACTCGCCGCCCGCCGAGAAGCCCTGCAACAGGCGGGCTACGACCAGCAGGATCGGGGCCCAGATGCCTATGGTGGCGTAGCCTGGCAACAACGCGATCGCGAAAGTGGAGACCGACATGAGGATGATTACCGTCGCCAAGGTGCGTTGGCGTCCGATCCTGTCGCCCAGCGGACCGAAAAACAACCCCCCGAGTGGTCGCATGACGAAGGCTACGCCGAAGACCGCGAACGAGGAGAGAAGCGAGATGGTAGGATCCTCGGAGGGGAAGAAGACGGCGCCGAGCGTCACGGCGAGATACCCGTATACGGCGAAGTCGAACCACTCCACCATGTTGCCGACCGAGGCGCCGACGATGGCCCGCCGGATCGAGGTTTCTTCTACCCGCGGTACCGCCTGCTCTACCGCCCGCTCCTGCGAGTCCATAGTCGCTCCCTGCCCGCGCTTCCTTCAGCCTATATCTTCAACTCGCCAGTATAGAGACCTTCGCCGCCTCAAGCTATGGCTCCGCGGGTTGCGAGGAGGTCGAGCCCAGTGGTGATCGAGATCCTCGCTCCTCTACGGGCCGTTTTCGGTAGGAGGCGTTGTTCCCGCGCGCAGCCGGGCAGTCTCCTCCGCATCGATGGCGTACTCCCCGCGTCGAGCGGTCTCGGTCAGGGCGACCCCGTAGACTTGGTGGGCCCGCTCGGCCGAGACCAGGCCGTCCGTGACGTCGCGGGCCACCCTGGCAGGGTCGCGCTGCGCGGGAGCGCCGAAACCCCCGCCTCCGGGCAGGTTCAGGATGACCCGCTCCGCGGCGTCTATGCGCTGCTGCCTCTTCGGGTGGAGGTCTTCGCCGCCCGAGGTGCGTACCGTCCCGGGGGCGCCGGGAGACCCGTCGTTCACGCCCTGGGCCGGGCAGCGGGTGCGGTCGTACATGGCGGAGAGTACCCAGGGAGACGGGCTTCGCACGCCGATCTCCATCTCCTGGCCGAAGCCGCCCCTGTAGCGGCCTGGTCCCTCTGAGTCAGGGCGGAGCTCGCGCCTGTGCATGAGGACGGGGGAGATGTTCTCGATTACCTCGGCCGGCACGCCTCGGATGCCGCTCGGGAAGGCCGTGGCCGAGAGCCCGTCCCCGCTCTCGTGGGCCCCCATGCCGCCGCCGGAGAAGAACACGTTGGTGAAGGGCTCGCCGCTCTCTCGCCGGCCCGTAATCTGGGTGTTCCAGAGGCTATCCGCACCCTGGGCCAGCACTCTTTCCGGGATCGCCCGGGCCAGCGCTCCGTGGACGAGTCCGGGGAGGAAGTGGCCGATGATATGCCTGGCGCCGACGGGCGCCGGGTGCTGGGCGTTCAGGATGCTCCCTTCGGGGGCGGCTACGTGTACGGGGCGGAAACTGCCGTCGTTGTTGGGCACCTCTGGGCTGATCGCGCACTTCACCCCGAAGGTTGTGTAGGCGGCCGTGTAGTTCAGGACGACGTTGATGCCACGCTCGCTCTGCTGCGCGGACCCATCGTAGTCTAGGCGCATCTCGTCGCCCTCGACCTGGATAGAGACGGCGAGCCGGATCGGCTCGTCGAACCCGTCGGTGTATGCCTCGTTCTCGTAGAGGCCGTCGGGCAACGCGGCTATGGCTTCGCGCATGGCACGCTCCGAGCGGGTGCAGATCTCGTCCGAGAGCGACTCGATATCCCCGAGGTCAAAATCTTCGATCATCTCGATCAGCCGCTCGCCGCCGACGTCGTTGCTCCCAGCCTGAGCGTAGAGGTCGCCGACCACCTCGAACGGGGTCCGCACGTTGGCGCGCACGAGGCGGAAGAGCTCCTCGTTCGGCTCGCCTCCCCGAAACAGGCGGGTCACGGGCACGAAGAGACCTTCCTCGTAGACCTGACGCGCGTCCGCCCCGAGGCCGCGGCCCCCGACGTCGAGGGCGTGGCAGGTGTTGCCGAAGAATGCAACGAGCTCGCCGCCGTGGAAGATCGGTGTGATCACCGTGAAGTCGTTGAGGTGGCCGGCCGTCTGCTGCGGGTTGTTGGTTATGAGTGCGTCGCCGGGCCGAAGGGTCTCGGCCGGGATCTCTCGCAAGAAGTGGTGGACGGAGGTAGCCATCGTGTTGATGTGGCCCGGCGTGCCGGTCACGGCCTGGGCGACCATCCGGCCGCGCCTGTCGAAGACACCGGCGGAGAGGTCGCCCGACTCCCGCACTACACTCGTGAAGGAGGTCCGCATCAGCGCCCGCGCCTGCTCCTCTACGACGGAGATCAGGCGGTTCCAGAGGACCTCGAGCAGGATCGGATCGAGCTGTGACCCCCTCATGCCGACCACCGCACGATCAGGTTTCGCGTGGCGTCGATCTCGGCCCGGCCCTCGGGACCGAGTATGACCGTGGACTCGCGCTCCTCGACGACTGCGGGTCCCCCAAGGACCGCGCCCGGGCCTAGAAGGTAGCGGTCGTAGACCGGCACCAACGCGAAGCCGTTCTCCTCTGGAAGGTAGATCTCGCGCTCGCCCTTTCGCGCCTCGTCCGGATCCTCTGCGCCCCCCGCATCGTCCCCGAGTCGGATCTCCGGCGGCGGGGCGGAGACTTCGAGGCGCCAGGTGATCGACTCAATCGGCACGTCGGGACCCTCCCTACTGTACAGTCGCCGGTATTCTTTGCGGTAGAGTGCCGTAATCTGATCCGTGTCTTCGGAACCCAGAGTCCCGTCGGGCAGATCCACTGTAACCTCGTGGCCCTGGCCCACATAGCGCATGTCGCAGAGGCGGCGCACCCTGATGTCGGCTTCCTGGACGCCGGAGGCGCGCAGGAGATCCCGCCCTCGCTCCTCCATCTCGCCGAGCGCGCCGTTCGCCGCCGCCCAGTCGAGATCGTCAAGCCGACCGTAGAGGCTGCGCACGAAGTCGAAGGAGAGTGGAGCGCACAGAAAGCCGAGGGCCGAGGTCGCGCCCGCCCCGAGCGGCACAATAAATCCGGGTACGCTGAGGGAGCGCGCCACGCGGTAGGCGTGCACCGGACCGGCGCCGCCGAAGGCGAACAGCGGGTGAGCTCGCGGATCCTTGCCGCGCTCGATGGCGTGCACCCTCGCGGCGTTGGCCATGTTCTCGTTGACGACCTGATGGATGCCCCAGGCGGCCTCGACGGGATCCAGACCGAGCGGCCGGGCTATCCTTTCCTCGATCGCGCGCACCGCCGCCCCGCGGTCGAGGCGCATCCTCCCGCCGAGAAAAAAGTCGGGGTCTAAATACCCGAGCACCAGGTCGGCGTCGGTCACGGTTGGCTCGACGCCTCCCTGACCGTAGCAGGCCGGTCCCGGAGCGGAGCCGGCGCTCCGTGGTCCGACCTTCGGGAGGCCTAGAGGGCCGATGGCGGCGATGGAGCCCCCGCCGGCTCCTATCTCGATCATCTCGATGACGGAGATCTTGACCGGCAGCCCCGAGCCCTTCTTGAAGCGGTAGACGCGGGCGGCCTCGAACTCGCTGCTCGTGAGCGGCTCGCCGCCCTCGATCAGGCAGGCCTTGGCCGTTGTCCCTCCCATGTCGAAGGAGAGAACCTCGAGGAAGTCCGCAGCCCGGCCGTAGAAAGCGGCGGCCAGGGCGCCTGCCGCCGGCCCGGACTCCAGCAGCCGGACCGGGAATCGGCAGGCCGTCTCTACGCTAGCCGTGCCGCCATTCGACAGCATGATGTACAGAGACCCGCCGAAACCGAGCCGCCGCAGCCGCTGCTCCAGAGAGAGCAGGTATCCCTCGACCAGCGGTCGCACGTAGACGTTGGCGATTGTCGTCGAGGTGCGCTCGTACTCCCGGATCTCCGGCGCCACCTCCGAGGAGAGTGAGACCGTGATCTCCGGCGCCTCCTCGGCGAGGATCTCGGCGACGCGTCGCTCGTGGGCCGGATTGCGAAAGCTGTGCAGGAAGCTCACGGCGACGGCCCGCACCCTGCGCTCGCGCAGCTCCGCAACGATAGAGCGAACCTGTTCCTCGTCGAGTTCACGTGCGACCGAGCCGTCGTCGAGCACCCGCTCGCGCACGCCGTAGCGCAGGCTGCGCGGCACCAGTGGCTCGGGTTTCTCTATAAAAATATCGTACATATCGTAGCGATGCTCGGTGCCGATGGCGACCGCGTCGCGGAAGCCCTCCGTCGTCAACAACGCCGTCTCGACGCCCCTGCGCTCGATCAGGGCGTTGGTGACCAGCGTCGTGCCGTGGACGATTGTTCTCACAACCTTCGCCGCAACGCCTTCGTGGTCGAGCAGCCCGAGCAGGCCCTCCTCGACCGCCTCGGACGGATCCTCCTGGCTGGTGAGGACCTTGCCGACCGCCCGCTCGCCCGTCTCGTCGTCGATCAGGACGAGGTCCGTGAACGTCCCGCCGATGTCTATGCCAACGCGGTAGCGTCCGTCTCCGGATACGGACGAGTCTCCCGCGTTCAGGAGACGACCCCGAGCTCGTGCGGCAGCTTGTGCAGGCGCTCGATGCCGTTCGGGAGGACGTGCACGAGGTCCTCGATCATGATCGCGCCCGCGTCGGTCGTGTAGGCTGGCGTCTCTATCGCTAGCACCATCCCCTCTTCGATGGGCGTCCGCTCGCCCTCGGACACGTAGGGCGGCTCTTCGTGAAAGGTGTCGATGCCCAAAGAGTGCCCGTAGTGGCCCCGGCGGAAGCGTGGGTAGCCGTTCTGCTGATGTGGCCCTGGGCGATGCGGAAGATCTCGCCGACCTCGACGCCGGGCCGGATCGCCTCGCAGGCCCTGTCGTGCGCCTCCTGAAGGACGCCGAAGAGACGCTCGGCGGCGGGCTTTACCCTCCCGTACACGAACGTGCGACCGCCGTCGCCGCGGTAGCCGCCGACGGTGGTCCCGCAGTCGA
>JACCSM010000568.1 GCA_013698525.1 Rubrobacteraceae bacterium | reverse complement strand
GTCGTTCTCGTAGACCGGGCTGTAGAGGTCCCTCTTGAGCGCGAAGGGACGCCAGCCTATCCACGGATAACGCTTGTGGAACACGACGTAGTGTACGTCGTTCTTCTCCAGGAGCTGTGCGGTGCGTCCGCCCTCCGGGTGCTCCAGCACCCACAGCGCGTCCCACAGCGGAGGGGCCCCAAAGGGCGGGAGGTCCCTTGCGCGCCTTATCCTGGCCGCGTCGTAGGACTGCATCCGCGTGTACCCGCCCATCGCGAGCATGGCCCGGCTCGGGACGTAATCGAGGTAAGGGGTCGCGATTATGCTTCCTCCGTCATTGTGTTGCCCGAGCCACTCACCAGCGGCGACGACCTCGGCCGGAGGCGGACTGTCTTTGAGGCGCGTGCTCGGTCCTGCGGCTTGCTCCAGGCTCAGGACGGATTGCGCACCCACGAGGGTAACCGAGAGGGCGACAGCGAGCAGGGCCGCTACGTAGAGGGTACTTCCGTCCGACCGGGGCGACGGCCGCAGCAAGGTCACGAGGGCGAGGGCTGCGAGCAGCGCCAGTGGAACGCCAAGGTCGCGCTCGAAGCGGTCAGGGAAGCCGCTGTAGGAGGTCAGGCTGCCGAAGAACAGCAGCAGGGTCCACACCAGCAGGGTGAGGCGCGCAAGGATGTCGGGCGTACCCCTCGCTTTCTTACTTCCTCCGAGCATGAGCGACAGGCCAAATGGGCCGAGCCAGAGAACAGGGTGTGACATCGTCGTAAGGAAGTGTCCAGGGCCGTTCGCCGGTTTGGTTCCGATCGCCATCGCCACGGCCTCCCCTCCCCTCCCCGTCTCCGATCCGCCGAGCATCCCTGCCACCAGGCTAGGCAGGTCGTAGGTGTCCCAGGCGTAGATCACGGAGAGGAGGCCGAGGAGCGCGAGCGCGAGGGTGAGATATGCCCCGCTCCTGCGGTCCCTCAAGAGCAGGTAAGGCAGGAAAAGAACGCATACGAACCCGAGCAGCACGGCGAGACTGTAGCCCGCTATCTGGTGGTAGAGGACCGTCGAGGAGCCGAGTAGTGCGAGCAAGAGGCCTGCGCGCGCCGACGGCGAGGCGTACGTCCCGATCAGGACGGCGACGGCAAGCACGATCAGGAAATACTCTCCTATGAAGTTCGGGTAGCGGGCCTCCTCGAAGTGCAGGTACGTGCCGCCGAGGAGCAGGCCAGAGGTGAGGGCCGCGGCCACCCCGTACTCCCAGCCCCAGAGGCGTTTCGCAAGCGCGTAACACGCTAGAGCACCAATCAAAGGGAGCATAGGAGCAAGGATCGGGAAGACCTCGAGCGGCTCGAAGCCGCTAAGGCGCGAGATCATGGCGGTAAGCAGGTGGAAGCCGGGTGGGTACAGCATGAACGACTCGTTGGACCCCTCCCTCATCATCATCCCGGCCATCACCGCGTGCTCGTAGCGGTCAACGCCCCTGGGGAAGGGCCAGCCGTTTACGATCGGACCGAGGTAGCCGCGCGCGAGCACGAGCACGAGCACCAACGAGAGCAGCGCGTAGCGCACCGCCGCTGGGACGGGTCTGCTATCTTCGGGGGGGGCCGCCGGAGGCGCGTCTCTCCCCTGCGACGTCGACAAGTAGGCTATCCCCGCAGCGAGTACAAGGACCGCTATAGGGATCATCAACCACCCGCCAGGTGCCACACCGAGAAACATCCAGAGAGCCAGCGCGAGGGCCGCAACGAGGGGTGCGAGCGTGGGAAGGCCAGGGGACGAAGGCGGGCGGGATAGAGGCTCCTCAGGTCCTTTGGCCGGCCCGAACAGCAGGTAGGCGGCCAGACCCGCCAGGAATACCAGCGCCACCGAGACGACGGTCACAGCGAAAGTGACGCCCGTCGCAAAGAGGTAAGTCTGCGTGAGCGCGACCGCGGGTACGAGCGTGATGGAGAGCGCTATGGTGTAGACGAACTGCTCGGCGCGGTCCCCTGATGCCAGCAGGCACCTCGTCCAGAACCACCCGGGCAGAACCCCAATCAGAAAGGCCGCCGGGAGAGCCTGGAGCAGGTCAGAGGTCAAACGCTGCTCCACAAGAGCCGATCCGTGGCGCCCCGTTCGTATCGGGGTCCGACAGGAGCGTCGAACAAGCCTCCGACCGGCCTCCGGGAACGCCGGGGGCCCGCTCTCGTCCCGGTTCCGTGCGCCGCACCGGCCTTCTGGAAGTGGACTCGCTCATCGCGGGAATGTATAACACTTAACCTAGAGGAAACACACACGAGGAGGGTCGAGCGACTAGTAGATGCTTTCACGGACCCTCTCGAGGGTATAGCTGAAGGATGTCCGAACGGCGCTCCTCGGGGCGCCGTCCAACAATGCGGGCGTGACGGTAGTGGATCAGACCAAGAGAATACTCGTAACGACCATCTACACGCTCCTCGGGGTGGCCGTGGCTTGCGCTCTCTCTGCCTGCTTCCCCTCCGCGGAAGGGAAGCAGGCAAAAGACCAGAAGCAGGAGCCGAAACCTGCGAACGTGATCCTGGTCCTCACCGACGATCTGGCCGTAAACGACCTGAATCCTGGTGCGCTGCAACACATGCCCAACCTCAAGTCGCTGCTCATAGACAAGGGCACGACCTTCGACAACGCGTTCGTGACAAACTCCCTGTGCTGTCCCAGCCGGGCCACCATCCTGCGCGGACAGTACACCCACAACCACCAGATCTTGAGCAACGAGCCGCCGCGCGGCGGCTTCCAGAAATTCCGCTTTTTGGGCCACGAGAACTCCACGATGGCGACCTGGCTGCAGGAGGACGGCTACCGGACGAGTTTCTTCGGGAAGTACTTGAACGGTTACGCCGAGACCTACGTCCCGCCGGGCTGGGACGAGTGGTACGGGGTGGCCGGCAACTACCTCAGCCACGTCCTCAACGAGAACGGCCACATGGTGAACTACGATCCCGAGGAGGTCTACGACACCGACGTGCTCTCGGAGAAGACCGCTGACTACGTCGAGCGGACCTCCGGGGCCGACCCGCCCTTCTTCACCACCGACCGCCCCTTCCTGATGTGGCTGGGCACAAAGGCCCCCCACCAGCCGGCCACCCCGGCCCCCCGACACAAAGACGCCCTGGAAGACGTGGAGCTTCCCCGCACCCCCTCCTTCGACGAAGAGGACGTCAGGGACAAGCCCCGGTGGGTGCAGGACAACCAGCCTCTGGGCCCGGATCAGATCGCCTACATGGAGGAGCTCCACCGCAAGCGCCTCCAGTCCATGCTGGCCGTAGACGACATGATAGGCGACCTCGTGGACTCGCTGCGCCAGAGCGGCGAGCTGGACAACACCTACATCTTCTTTACCTCGGACAACGGCTTCCACCTCGGCCAGCACCGCCTGGGTTCGGGCAAGTGGACGGCCTACGAGGAGGACATAAGGGTGCCCCTGATGGTGCGCGGACCCGGCGTGCCGGAGGGGAAGAAGCTTCCCCACACGGCGCTTAACAACGACCTGGCGCCCACCTTCGCGGACCTTGCCGGGGTGGACCCTCCGGACTTCGTGGACGGCCGCTCGTTGGCCCCCCTGCTGGACGACACCCCCACCCCCGAAGAAGACTGGCGACAGAGGTTCCTGATCGAGGCGGTGGCCGAGAGGAACAGCGTCCCCCATCCCCCCTTCGTGAACGAGAGCCAGGTGGCGCCGCTGCTCACCGGCGACCCGTTGCCCAGGGACTGGCGTAAGACCTCCTCCGGCAGCGCCGACTCGAGCGAGGAGTGCGGGCGCCCCTGGTTCAAGGCCCTCAGGACCAAAGACCACCTCTTCGTCGAGTACAAGACCGGCGAGCACGAACTCTACGACCTAAAGGAAGACCCCTACCAGCTGGACAACTTCTACGACAGGGCGCCAGAAGACCTCCTCCGACGCCTGAACTCGCAACTCGACTCGCTGCGCCAGTGCGAGCGCGACGACTGCCGCGCCGCCGAAGCGGAGTAGAGGGCGGCCTAGTTCTTCGGGATGAGCCTGTAGAGGATGTCCTTCTCGACCTCGACCACTTTGAAGCCGAAGGCCTCGTAGCGTGCGGGTTCTGGGATGTACGAGCTGGTCAGGAGGTAGACGGGGCCTTTTTTGGCGGCGATCCTGGCCGACGTCACCCCGCTGAAGTCGTTGGTGCCGTAGCGGCGATTCGTCGTGGCGAGGTCTATGTCGGCGGGCCAGACGATGTCGGCGTACTCTACCTTTGTGTTGTGTAAATAGGGGTCAACGAGGGTCAGGTCCTGGCGGCGCCTCTCGACGAGGGCCAGATACCACATGCTGCTGCGGTGGTGCAAAATCGTCGCGTTCGGGGCGGTCTTCTCCGCCACCGCGTCTACCTGCTCTCTCCCCAGGTTCGCCCCGCTCATGTCGTTGGCCGCGGAGGTCTCCCGCACCCCGATAAGCGGGATGACGAGCAGCGCTACGCAGAGAAGGCCGAGCGCCACCCGCCGCGTCGTTCGCGAGAAGCGCGAGGTCAGATGCTCCACCTCGGTCAGCAGCGCGCCGAGGCCGACGGCCGTCCAGAGGCAGAGGACCAGGTAGGTCGGGATAAAGTACAGGTTGACGTCGGGGATGGCGTTCTCGATGGAGTAGAACGCCCACCCGAGGTAGAGGAACCCGAGGAGCAGGCCGACGGGCCGGTCGCGCGCGACCATCAGCGCGGCACCCGTGAGGGCGACCATGATGAGGATGGGGTTGAGGTTGTCTGTCAGGTGGCCCCAGTAGAAGAGCAGCCTCTCTGGCAGCTTCGCCGGCCCGTAGGCGAAGAAGGAGCCCGTCAGGTTCCCGCCGCTGACCACGTACCAGAAGCGCTCGAAGTTCGACGGGTTGTTCGCGTCCATCGGAGCGTCCATCCACGACCGGATGGGCAGATACAAATAAGGCGTAAGCCCCAGGAAGAAGAGCCCGGCGCTTTTGAGCATCAGGCGCCACTCCAGCAGCCTGCGCCAGTTTACGAGGCCGACGAAGAGGAGGCTCGCGGGGAGGAGGAGGCCGCTGGTGAGGTGGTGGGTGAGGCAGAGACCGCAGAGAAAGGCGGCGAGGAGCAGGTAGCGGTCCCGCTCGCGGTCGCGCCAGAGGAGCAGGGAGACGAGGGTCAGCGAGATCAGTAACGCGTTCATCGTGTAGACCTCGGCGATGACGGACTGAGACCAGATCGCCCCCCCGAGCCCGAACGCCACCGCCGCCACCGCCGCCGCCACGACACGTCGGCTCAACAGATACCCGGCCCCGAAGACCACCCCGACCGCCAAAGCGCCGTAGGCCGCGCTCGCCAGGTTGACCCTGTAGGCGACGTCACCCACGGGCAGGTACGTGAACAGGTG
>JACCSM010000545.1 GCA_013698525.1 Rubrobacteraceae bacterium | reverse complement strand
ACGTTTACGCGATGGGCGGCGAACCCCTGACGGCGATGAACCTCGTCGCCTTCCCCTGCTCACTGGACCTCGGGGTTCTGCGTGAGATCCTGTCCGGAGGCCTCTCCAAGATCGAAGAATCAGGCGCGAGGCTCTGCAGCGGCCACTCGGTCCAGGACGAGGAGCCCAAGTACGGCCTCTCCGTGACGGGCTTCGTCGAAGCAGACAGGGTCGTGCGCAACGCCGGCGCCGAACCGGGAGATGCGCTGGTCCTCACCAAACCCCTCGGCCTCGGTGTCCTGACGACGGCGCTAAAACGAGACATCGTCTCAGAGGAGGAGATCGAAGCCGCCGTACAGACGGCCTCCCTTCTCAATAAGCCCGCCCGCGACGCGATGCGCGAGGTCGGCGTCTCCGCGGCCACGGACGTAACGGGCTACGGCTTCCTCGGCCACCTGACGGAGATGCTGGAGGCGAGCAACGTCGGGGCGGTCGTGCACAGAGAGGAGATCCCGGTTTGGGAGCGGGCCGTGCCGCTTGCGAACGCCGGCGTCTACCCTGGCGGACTCGAGAGCAACAGGGAGTACCTGGAGGGCCGCGTGAAGTCAGACGGGGTCGGCGAAGGCGACTTGCTCCCGCTCTACGACCCGCAGACGAGCGGGGGGTTACTAGTCGCCGTGCCCGAGGGCCGATCCTCCGCTCTGGTCCGAGCACTCGAGAAACGTGGCGTAACAGGCGCTATCGTCGGCGAGGTGGTCGAGCAGCCGGGCGTCAGGGTTACGAGGTAGCCTCCAGACCTCGCAGCTGCGGTCTGGTAACGTAACCGCTGGCCCGGTGAGATCTTCTATGCCCAGAGACGAAGCCCCCGATACTGTTTGCAGTCCCCAAAAGGGTGCTAATGTTGACCGCTGATACCTGAAAACTCGAATGCAATCCATACTCAACACCGCGCTGCCTTTCTTCGCCCTGATCTTCTGCGGCTACGGCGCTGGGCGCTTGAACCTCCTGGACGAGACGGCCGCCGCAGGGGTGAATACGTTCGTTTTCTACTTCGCCCTGCCGGCCTTCCTGTTCGGCCTCATGTCCTCCTCGCCAATAGGAGAGGTCGTCAACGGACCGTTTATAGGGGCGTACGTGACGGCGAGCCTCGCCGTCTTCACGCTGGCCGCGCTCGTCGGACACCGGCTCTTCGAGATCGGACGCGCCGAGGCGGCGGTGCAGGGGCTCGCAGCGGTGCTGGCGAACACGGGTTACATGGGTATACCCCTGGTCTCCGCTGTCTTCGGCAGGGAGGCCGCCGTCCCCATCGTCGTCGGTCTCACCCTCGACGGGGTGCTGATGATCCCTCTCGGTATCATGATCATTGAGTCCTCCAAAGGCCACTCAGAACGCCTCACCCACACAGCGCTTACCACCTTCTCCGCCCTCGCTCGAAACCCCCTGATCCTCTCTATCTTCGCCGGCCTGGCCTTCTCCGCCACCGGTCTCACTCCGCCCGAGCCGGTGACCAATTTCCTCGAACTGCTCGGCGGCACTGCCGGTCCCTGCGCCCTCTTCGCCCTCGGCGCAACCCTCGCAGGGCGCCAGGTCGCAGGCGGCGCGGCAGAGGTCTCCTATATGACCCTAATGAAGCTCGCCGTCCACCCGGTAGCCCTCTTTCTCACAACCACCCTGATCTTCAGCGTCGACCCCCTCTGGGCTACCGCAGCCCTGCTCGGCGCAGCCCTCCCGATCGCAGCCAACGTCTTTATCGTCGCCCGACAATACGACGTCTATGTCGTGCGTACCTCCAGCGCCATCCTGGTCTCGACGGCGGTCTCCATGCTCTCCGTCTCGGCGTTGTTGTTAGTCCTCCAATAGGGCGGTTCGCGAACCGCCCTCGACATGGACACCGTCGGTGGTAATATTAATTAGCCGGCTAATTAATATCGGTATGAGGGAGGGCAACATGGCGAGCATCAGAGAGACCATCGAGCCTGAGGTAAAAGGGTGGCCTGGGGTCGAGTCCAGAGTTCCCCGGTTCGGTGGGGTCGAGTTTCGGGTAAACGGGCATGAGATCGGGCACCTGCACGGCGACAGGATGGCTGACCTTCCCTTCCCTGTCAGGATGAGAGAGGAACTGGTGGAGTCGGGTAGGGTCCAACTCCACCATGTGTTACCGCAGACAGGGTGGGTCAGCTACTACCTGGGTGGTGAGGAGGATGTCGCTGGGGCGCTCGACCTGTTTAGGAAGAACTACGACCGGTTGACGGCGCGGAAGGGGGCGAGGGCATGAGCCTGTTTACGGAGAAGGGTCACAAGCCGGCCCAATCGCTGCTCCTCGAGGTACTCGCTCTCGTGAAGGCAGTCGATGCTCGGTAACGGTGCCACGTCGGTCGGGGTGCATCCGATAAGAGAGAACACGAGCTTTGTGCTGGCGAAGGTCTGCAAGGCGCACCGGGCTTACGTCGGCGGGCTGCTGGCCGGGCACGGGCTGCACGTCGGCCAGGAGATGGTGCTCGTCGAGCTCTGGCAGGATGACGGCCTGCGCGGCGGGGAGCTCGCTGCCCGCCTGCGCGTAGAGCCCCCGACCGTAACCAAGATGCTACGGCGGCTGGAAGGATGCGGCCTCGTCGAGCGCCGCCAAGTCCCCACAGACGCCCGTAGCTTCCGCGTCCACCTCACGGAGAAGGGACGCGCCCTCGAAGAGCAGGTCGTCCGCTGCTGGGCGCAGACCGAGGAGACGGCGCTCGCAGGGCTGAGCGCCGGCGAAAGGCAGACATTTCGGGAGCTACTGATCCGGGTAAGGAGTAACCTCGATCCCGAGTTCGAAGCGGAGTAGTAGGTCTTTCGAGGCAGTTTATTTTGGAGATGATGAGATTGGCATTCGAGAAGCCACATTTGAAGGTCGTTGGTATAGGCGGCACGTTGCGAGAGGGCTCGACGAGCCTCGGCGCGCGCCGCCGGGCGCTCGTTGCGTCCGAGGATGCGGGGGCCGTGGCTTGAGTGCCGAAGGAGCGGTGCCGGAGCGGGTCGAGGTCTCGACCCGGCTCCTTCTCGGGGTTTTGATCTCGGCCGTCTTCGTCTCGGTGCTCAACAGCTCCATGGTCAACGTCGTGGTCCCAGTTATAGGAAGGGACTACGGCGTCACGGAGGCGCAGGTCGGGTGGGTGAT
>JACCSM010000326.1 GCA_013698525.1 Rubrobacteraceae bacterium | reverse complement strand
TCGTCGACGACCTCGACCACAACTCGCGCGCCTTCCACGTATGCCCTGAGAGTGATACTACCGCGTCCGTCCACCGCGTCTATCGCGTTGTCGATGAGGTTGGTCCATACCTGGTTCAACTCGCCGCCGCGCCCCGGTATCTCAGGTAGGTTCTCCTCATACTCCCGCCGCAAAGAGACGCTTTTCAACCTCGGACCGAGGATAGTAAGGGTGTTCTCGAGCCCAGAGATCACATCGACCACTCCGAGCGATGCCCTGTCCATGTAGGTGTATTCCTTCACCGCTCCGACCAGCTCGGAGATGCGTCCTGCGCTCGTCCCGATCTCACCGGCCAGGCCGACGAGGTCGAGCGTCGAGGCGAGCCACCTTAGACCCCAGGCGAGCGGGCGGCCATCGAACACCTCGGCCAGCGACTCCAGACGATCAATGTCAACGCCTGCCGCCGCCAGCGCCGCCGCCACATCCCACGGCTCCTCGTAGCCATGGTTCTCCAACCACCCGGCGAGCTCATCCTCCGCGTCGCCTAGAGAGAGCGGGTCGAGTGGGGCTGCATCGCCCTCGGCCGTTTCGCGTTGGAGGGCCACGAGTGCCTCGCGTTGCCCGGCGGAGAAGCGCTCATCGTGCCCGATCGCGGTGAGCTGGGCCTCGAGGATCGCGCCGCCCAACTCTTCGGAGGCCCGCCTCGCCGCGGCTGCGGGGTTGTTGAGCTCGTGGGCCAGGCCGGCCGCGAGCTTGCCCAGGGCCGCGAGTTTCTCGTGTTGGCGGTAGGCCCGCTGTGTATAGCGCATGCGGCTGGCCAGGCCCGAGATGAAGACGTCGGCCACGTCTGGAAGCTCGACGGGCACGCGCCTGAAGGTCTCCGAGTCGATCTCTAGGACGCGGCTCGGCGTGCCTGCCCGCGCCCTGTGGATCGAGGTTCTCCCCGTCAGTACCGCGAGCCCGCCGGTGAATTCGCCGGCCCTGTGGGTCTCGAGCGGGATCTCCTCCGCGCCGTCGAGGCGCGAGATCCCGACCTCGCCCTCGAGCACGACGTAGAAGCTGTCAACGACGGAACTCTCGTCGAAGAGGAAGTCCCCTGTCTGCAGGGTCAGCTCCCTGCCGTAAGGCAAGAGCGTCTCGACCTGCTCGGGCGTGAGGCTCTGCTCCTCCCGCTCATCCCGCGGGGCGCGCATCATGCGCCCGCCTCCATCCTAAGGTCTCTGCCAACGACCGTCTGTGCGTCGCCCGGCCCATCCACCGGCAGCCGCACTTCGAAGCGAGTCTCGCCTGGCCTCGAGACGACATGGATATCCCCACCGTGGCGCCCCACGACGATGCGGTAGCTCACGTCCAGTCCGAGCCCGGTACCTTCACCTACGTCCTTGGTGGTGAAGAATGGCTCGAAGATGCGTGCGTGGTCCTCCTCTGGAATGCCAGGCCCGTCGTCGGCGACCTCGACCAGTACGCAGTCACGCTCGCAGCCCGTCCTCAGTCTGATCCGGCCAGATCCTTCCAAGGCCGAGACGGCGTCTATGGCGTTGTCCACGAGGTTGGTCCACACCTGGTTCAGCTCGCCGCCGTAAGCCGTGACGCGGGGCAGGTCGGGGTCGAAGTCGCGGACCAGCTCGACGCTATCGAGCCTGTAGCCGAGCACGGCCAGCGTGTCGTTGAGGCTCCCGTTCACGTCGACCTCCTGAACGGGGGTGCGATCCATGTAGGAGTAACCCTCCATCGTCTCCACGATCCCGGAGATGCGCCGCGCGCTCCCCTCGACCTCATCGACGAGAGAGGCCGCATCGAGCGCCGCCTGCACGTAACGCAACGCGTCAGTGTGCAGGTCGGGCGTCACAGATTCCAGTATCGGTTCGAGGCTCGCGGCCTCGAGCCCGGCCGCGACGAATGAGGAGGCCATGTCACAGCCCTCCGAGACGCCGCGATCCTCCAACCAGAGGCCGAGTTCCTCCTCCCTGTCGCTCCGCTCCAGCTCATCGAAGCCACTTGCGTCCCGCGCCTCGGCACGCTCAAGGATGTCG
>JACCSM010000503.1 GCA_013698525.1 Rubrobacteraceae bacterium | reverse complement strand
TCTTACCGGCCGTCACGTAGTCGTTGACGCCCGCTTCGCCGTCGCTACGTACCAGGGCGACGCTGAGGCGGACGTCCGGATTGGCGTCCGGTTTTATCTCTATGATGTTCGCGTTCTGAACCATGGGGTCAGGACGGATCGCCGTGACCGTGCCGGTCACAGGGGCGTAGACGGTGGTACCCGGCGTTGCGCCGACGTCGACGGCACCGGTCTGGGGTCCATCCCGCCCTGCAGCGTCCATAACGTAGTAGTGGATCCTCTCCGGCGTCTCTCCCCTCGAGAGGAGACCAAGAAACACGTTGGCCGAGAGGTTCTTGCCCCGCGGTTCCATCGCGGCGAGGCTCTCGCCCTCGGGATGATAGCCGAGTCCGGTGAGGCTCGCCGGGCGGATCGGGGTGGAGATGCTGACCCCGCCGGCCTCCGCCAGCACCGTGTCTGGACCCGCGTTGTTCGGGTCGATAGGGACCGCGCGCTCTGCCGTGTCCGAGGCCTTGGTCTGGACGAAAACCGCGAAGACCAGCGCGACCGCGCCGAGCACCAGCAGGGAAACGGCCATAAAGCGCCGTCTCCTGTAGACTTCGCCCCGCTTCGCCTTTCTTGCCTCGCGCAGCTCGATGAAGTTGCTCCCGGTGCGATCGCCCGCCCTGGTTGGCCGTGTGGTCGGCCGAGGACCCGGCGCTTCACGCCGATCCCCAAGATGTTGGGCTCTCTGTGCATTTACCCCTCTCATACTGGGCGGGGATTATACAGAGGGGGATGGGGAGTGTAAACTCGCGCGTCACCTCGTGTGGGGCTGGTATATTTCGTACCGTAGAGATCCGATCGGAGATCCTGTGTCAGCCAGAAAACTGGTCGTCTCGACATACTTCCAGTACATCGTGCTCGCGGTGGGAGTCGTACTGCTGGTGTCCTTTGTGCGCCAGGTCAGCGGCGTGCTGCTGACCTTCCTGGCGGCCGGCGTCCTTGCCTACGCCCTGAATCCCCTCGTGCGTCGCCTCGAAGGACTGCGGATACCGAGGGCCATAGCCGTGATCGGGGTGTTCCTCGTCTTGATCCTGGTGGTCGTTGCGACGTTGATTCTGATCATCGTTCCATCGGTCGGGCAGGTACAGATCGTGCTCCGTAACCCGCAGGATCTCGTCGACCAGGTCATCGCTCTGGTCAATCGGGTCCAGAACGTGCCCTACGTCGGCCAGTACGTGGCCGGGCTAGACCAGGATCGAATCCTGCAGTTGGTCGAGAGCAACGCGCCGTCGGCGGGACAGGTGGCCAACGTGGCGACCGGGGTCATCGGTGGCGTGTTCGGAGTCTTCGGGACCCTGTTCAATTTGCTGCTGATGTTGCTTGTCTCCGTGTACCTGCTGCTGGAGAGGGAGAAGATCACCCGCGCTCTGCTCGGTACGATTCCCGAGACGGTCCGTGACCAGAGCCTGGAGCTATTCTACGCGGTCGAGCAGACTCTCGTCAGGTACCTGAGGGGGCAGCTACTGCTGTGCGCCATCATGGGCTTCCTAGGATGGGCGATAATGTACTTCACCGTCGGGAAGTACGCCCTCCCGGTCGGGGCCTGGGTGGCGGCGACGGAGATCATTCCCGTCATAGGGGCCTTCCTCGGGGCCGTGCCCGCGGTCGCGATCGCGCTTTTCGTCCCTGAAGGGGGTTTTACTCAGGCCCTCGTCGTCGCCGGACTCTTCCTGGTAGCCCAGCAGGTAGAAGGCAACGTACTGGTGCCGAGGATACAGGGCGGCTCGGTAGGGGTACATCCGCTCTGGGTGCTCTTTGCCACGCTGGCCGGGACGGCGCTCTACGGGTTGATCGGCGCGGTCTTCGCCGTCCCCATAGTCGCCATCATCGCCGCGACGCTACGCTACATGCGCGGGACGCTGGTCTTCGAACGCTGGGGGAAGCCGCCTGTCAGGCCCGCTGAGGACGAGCCGGAGGCGGCCCCGCCGGCTGCCAGGTTGGACGGACCCTACGAGGATGGGAAGGAGGACGACCAATGACTATCCCTCACCGCGAACCCCAGAAGCCCTCCTTCAGAGAGGCATCGAAGGATGCGCTCCTTCTCGTCCTGCGTCCGCTCGTCCGGTGGCTCTCCATCATGCGGGTTCGCCCCGACACGCTCACGGTTATCGGCTGGACCCTGGCGCTCGGCTCCGCCGTACTTTTCGGCCTGGGATACGCGAGGATCGCCGGTGTCGTGATGCTCTTGGGGGGGCTCTTCGACGCGCTCGATGGCGCCGTCGCCCGCGAGTCGAACAGGATGAGCTCCTTCGGCGCCTTTCTCGACTCGACCCTGGACCGGCTCTCGGAGTCGGCGATCTTCGTCGGCCTGATCTTCTTCTATGCCAGCATGGCCTACCCTTACGGGGCTCTGCTCGCCGGTGTCGCGATGACGTTCTCGCTCCTCACCTCTTACGCCCGCGCCCGCGCCGAAGGCCTCAACATAGACTGCGAGGTCGGACTGCTGGAGCGCGCAGGGAGGATCGTGATCCTCTCGGTGTTCTCGATCCTTGGGCTGCTGACGGTCGGCCTCGGCCTGGTCGCGGCGGGCGCCCTCGTAACCACGGCCCAGCGCATCCTCCACGTCCGCCGTGCGACCCGCGGGTAGGGAGGCCAGCCAACCCCGCGACGCGGCCGGCGACTACAGGCAGAAGACGGCGTACGAGGTCTCCCGTCTCTCCAGCCGCATGATGAAAGGCGAAGGACATCCCGCTCCGCTCGGAGATCCCACCTCAGGGATCGTGCTCGTGCTCGAGCAGCCTTTCGGCCCCCGCACCCTGCAAGCCCTCAAGCTCAGCCTGCAGGCCGTCGGGCTGCACCAAGCCTACGTGACCTACGAGTCGACCGGGCTGCTCGCACAGGAGATTCAGGCCGCCGAGCCCCACGTCCTCGTGGCAATAGGTGCCGGCGCCGCCAACGATATCGACGCCATCGACTACCCGCTCGTCAGGCAACCCTTCTCCACAGCGGAACCTGGTGTGTGGTTCCCCTGGACAAAGGGCACGAAAGGCCTCAGGACCCCCGCCCTCGCGCCGGCGCTGGACGACGACGCAGCCAAGCGACGCTTCTGGCTGGCTTTCCTAACCCTGAGAGACCTCGTTCGCAACACCTGAATGGTCCGTAGCGAATTTAGAGCAACAAGCCCCTCGGGACGGTATGGCCATATATGTAGTGATCCAGATCGCGTCCTACACTCCATGATGCCTTTCAACCACGTTACAAGTATTAAGTTTTGTTAATTATTTATTTCGTCTAGGAAACACAGATC
>JACCSM010000314.1 GCA_013698525.1 Rubrobacteraceae bacterium | reverse complement strand
TCCACATCGCGTGAGAGCTCGCGGGCCTTCTGAAATGCGGCGAGGTCTATCTCTTCGAGGTAGCGGTCGTGCTCGGTGATGCCCATCTGGCTGACGCCCCTCGCCCTGGCGACCTCGCAGTACTTCAGTATGTTCTCAACGGTCATCGGACGGTCGCCGTGGGCTATGACGTGCAGGTGGTAGTCGATCAAAGGCTACTCTCCAGAAGTCGTTACTTTCGACCCGTTCATCTTATAAGATACTCGTCATGTTTATCTGTGGGAGATCCTGGAGGGAGCCGTAGTGTTCGGCAAGATAGCCTACGGAGCAACGGCAGCGCTCACAGTGGCCGTGGTGGTTGCGGAGCTTCTGCACGCCCCTACGATCCTGATCTTCGCCGCAACTGCTCTGGCCCTGATCGGCCTGGCGTGGGTCCTCGGTCAGGCTACAGAAAGCCTCGGCCATCACTCAGGCCCGCGCATCGGCGGCATCCTCAACGCCACCTTCGGCAACGCCGCGGAGCTCATAATAACCATCTTCGCCCTCTCTGCAGGACTCACGACCGTGGTTAAGGCTTCGATCATCGGTTCGATCATCGGTAACGTATTGCTCGTGCTAGGGGCGAGCCTCCTCATCGGAGGCCTGAAAAACGGCATCCAGAGCTTCTCGGCCGAGATCGCCGGCATCAACGCCTCGATGCTGGCCATCGTGGCCGCCGCGCTTTCACTGCCGACCATATTCGCGGTCACAAACCCAGGTCCGAGCCCGACCACCCTTAGCATCGAGGTGGCCGTGGTGATGTTCGCGCTCTACGTCCTTTACCTGATCTACATCCTCAGCGGCCCCGGAGGCGGTGCGGACCGCGAGGGAGAAGCTCCGTTCGGCAGAACGGCTTCGCTGGTGCTGCTTTTCGTAGCGACGGCGGCCGTCGCCTACGTCTCGGAGGCTTTCGTCGGGGCCATAGAGCCCCTGACCGAGGAGTACGGGATCTCCGAGCTCTTCGTAGGGGTCATCCTCGTCCCGATAGTGGGCAACGTCGCCGAGCACGTCGTGGGCGTCCAGATCGCCTACAAGAACGACATGGACTTCTCGATGGGCATCTCTCTTGGCTCCTCTATCCAGGTCGCCCTGCTCGTCACCCCCATCCTCGTCTTCCTCGGACCTTTCCTCGGCAGCCCCCTGCGCCTGATCTTCACTCCCCTGGAGCTCGGCGCCCTCGGGGCCGCTGTTGTCGTAACAGGCTTCATCGCCCTCGACGGCAAGTCCAACTGGCTCGAAGGCGCTATGCTCTGCGGCGTCTACGTTATCGCCGCCCTAGCGTTCTTCTTCTCGCCGTGACAGCAGGTCAGCATGTCAGCACGCCGCCTGCGGCGGCTTGTCAGCCAGTCAGCATGTCAGCAAGTGTCTGCCAGCGAGGGCCCCACACGCAACCAAGCTGCGTGGCAAACGATGCGGGCCCTTATCTACTGCAGGGCAAAACGAACGCAAGCCGCTCCCCAATAAAGCTGAAATGCTGAAGTGCTGACCGGCTGAAATGCTGAAAGTCGCCGGCCGCTAACCTCTCTCCGCACGGATGCCGTACATCAAGGGGACCTTTGGGACGTGTTCGGGCGAGATCATTCGTTTACCCCGTAGCTCGCGCATCCCGGCGAACTTCCTTTCCCCGTTCGCGTAAGGGTACTCTTCGAGGGCCGTGATCCTCAGTCCCGCTTTGGCCAACGCCGTAACCACCTCGCCGAGTCCCCATCGAAACAGATGACAGCCTTCTGGGTTCTCGAAATCTCGAACCCCATCGACGAACCCGGCAGGGGTGAGACCTCCGCCTGACGCGGCCACGTAGTCGCCGACGCCTTCATCGAGGAGTAGCGGTTCTCCGCCGGAAGGATAGTCGTGGACGTGGTTCCAGGCTTTGTCGAAGATATCGGCCGCAGGATGGAAGTCCACCAGCACAAAGCGCCCGCCGGGGTTCAGGATGTCGGCGATATCCCCGGCCCAGCGTCCGAGATCGGGCAGCCAGCAGATGACACCGTAGGAGG
>JACCSM010000312.1 GCA_013698525.1 Rubrobacteraceae bacterium | reverse complement strand
CGGATACTTCGGGCGAGAGAGGCTAGACTAGGGATATGAGCTTGCTCGTAAAGGATAGCATGAGCGGTAAGAGGGTCGAGGTGGGCGAGACCGGCGGGCTCGGAATTTACGTCTGCGGTCCTACCGTCTACGACCACATCCACATAGGCAACGCGCGGGCGCCGTTGTTCTGGGATGTGGTCGCCAGGTACCTGAGGAGCCGGGGTTACGACGTGACGTTCGTCCAGAACATCACGGACATAGAGGACAAGATCATAAACAAGGCCAACCAGGAGGGGGTCTCCTGGCAGGAGATCGTAGACCGCTACACGGACTCCTTCCACGAACGGCTGGAGTTGCTGGGCATAGGGCTGCCCGACATCGAGCCGCGCGCGACCGAGCACATCCCCGAAATGATCTCATTGATCGAAGAGCTCATAGAGAAGGGCCACGCGTACGCCCCTGAGGAAGCCAAAGGCGACGTCTACTACGCCGTAGGGAGCTTCCCGCGCTACGGCGCCTTGAGCCACCAGCATCCCGAAGAGATGCGCGAGACGGAGAGGGGCCATACCGGCTTCAAGCGGAGCCCGCTGGACTTCGCGCTGTGGAAGGCCTCCAAACCTGGCGAGCCTTCCTGGGAGAGCCCCTGGGGTCCAGGGCGCCCTGGCTGGCACATCGAGTGCTCCGCGATGGTGAGCAAGCACCTGCCCGAAGGGGCCGACATCCACGGCGGCGGCACAGACATACGCTTCCCGCACCACGAGAACGAGCTCGCCCAGAGTGCAGCGGCCCACCCTGACCTCCCCTTCGTCCGCGCCTGGGCCCATCACGGTATGGTGACGCTAGCGAGCGGAAAGATGGCAAAGTCCGTGGGGAACGTGCTCGACGTTGAGAGGGCCGTGAACCTCCACGGCCGCAACGCCGTGCGGATGTGGCTCCTGCAGAGCCACTACTCGCAGCCCATCGAGTACTCAGAGGAGATTGTGGAAGAGAAAGGACGCTCTAACGAGCGACTTCGCAATCTATATACGCAGATTGGCGACTCTACTTCCTCCTCGAAGCAATCTGACAAGCTTGCCACGGAACTCAAGCAGAGGTTCGATGCGGCGATGCGTCACGACTTTGATACTCCAGAAGCTTTAGCAGCCATTTTCGAGACAGCGGGACGTGTAGGGCAAGAAGTATCCGAGCGTCCGGTGGCAGCGAAGGAGTTTTTGAGTTTCAAGGAAACCATGGCAGAACTGCTGTTTACTCTTGGCTTCACGCTGCCAGTTTGGTCGCAGGTACAACTGACTTGGCGCGTTGACGCGCTTCCTTCCGTCGTCAAAGTCAAGGGCAACTCGGACCCAGGAGAGCAGGTCAAAGAGAAGGTCTCTCGGAGAGAGCAAGCGCGACGCGAGAAGGACTGGGCCACCGCCGATCGGCTGCGCGACGAGCTCGACGCCGATGGGTGGGCCGTGGAGGATACGTCTGAAGGTCCGATCCTCAGCCGCCGATAATTGAAACTGGAGACAGTCTACGGCATAAGGCCAGTGGTCGAGGCTCTCAGGAGCAGAAGACGAAAAGTCTTCGAGGTCATCGACGCGGTGGGGAACGAGGAGGTCGCGAAGGCCGCCGCCGCGTGCGGCTTACACGTGAAGCGCGCATCAAGGCAGCGGGTAGAGGAGCTGGCCGGGGGCGGGGTCCACCAGGGCATCGTGGCCCGCGTCGAACCTTACCCTTATTCCGGGCTGGAGGCGATCCTCTCCACCCATGAGCCCCTGGTACTCGTGCTCGACGGCGTCACCGACCCGCGCAACCTCGGGGCTGTCCTGCGGGCCGCGGACGGAGCGGGGGCCGACGGGGTCGTCATCCCGAAGGACAGGGCCGTAGGGGTGACGCCTGCCGCGGTCAAGGCGAGCGCGGGGGCCAGCGAGCACGTGCGCGTCGCCAGGGAGACGAACCTCAGGCGGGCAGTAGACACCATGAAAGGGGCGGGTCTCTGGGTCTACGCCGCCGAGACCGGCGGGACACCATACACGGACCTCGACCTCGCTGGGGCCGTAGCGCTCGTGCTCGGCAGCGAGGGGCGGGGAGTGCGGCGACTCGTGCGCGAGGGGTGCGACGGGACAGTCTCCATCCCCATGCTTGGGGCCGTCGAGGCCCTCAACGTCTCCGTCGCGTCTGCGGTCTTGCTCTACGAGGCGCGGAGGAGGCGGGGGTGGCCCTGATCCTGGACGGCTACAACGTAATCGGCGCCCTCGACCGCTACAGGGTGGCTGGAACCCTCGACGCGGCCCGCGAGGCCCTGATAAGCGACGCCTCGAAGGCGGCGGGGTGGACGGGAAGGCCTCTTATCGTCGTCTTCGACGCGCACCAGGGTCCTGAGCCCGAGAGGACGGAATTGCGGGCCGGCGGGGCTGTGCGTGTGATCTACAGCGCCCCAGGGGAGTCGGCGGACGACGTGATCGAACGCCTGCTATCCAGGCTGGAGGGCTCAGCCACGGTCTACACGGCTGACTTCGCCCTGCAGCGCACGGCCCTCGCCCGAGGCTCGACCCGCGCCACCCCGCGCGAGTTCGCGAACCTCCTGGACGAGTTGCCGGCCGTGACCCGAAGCCCCAACGTCCCGCGAAAGTCCCG
>JACCSM010000434.1 GCA_013698525.1 Rubrobacteraceae bacterium | reverse complement strand
TCGGGGCCATCTCCAACATCAGGGACCAGCTCTACGTAGAGCCAGGACGCAGGGAGGAGTTCTACCAGCTCGCGCTGCGGGATGGCTTTGTGAGCGGGTTCGAGGTACAGATGCACCGTAAGGACGGTACCCTCGTATGGATCTCGGCCAACGCACGGGCCGTCTATGACGACGATGGAGGTATCTCGGTTTACGAGGGAACTGTAGAGGACATTACCGAGCGCAAGCGGGCCGAGGAGGCCCTGCGCGAGATCCGGGAGGCCGAGCGCCGCCGGATAGCCCGCGAGCTGCACGACGTCGTCTTGCAAGACCTTACGTACGCCCTGCAGTCGATGCAGGTTCTCCAGAGGATGCCCGAGGGCTTGGACCGCGGACAAGAGACAGGACGCCAGGTAGACGCGCTCAAGAGGGCGGTCGAGGGCCTGCGCGACGCGATCTACGACCTGCGGCTCGAGAGCGTCAGGGAGCGGCCTCTAGTGCGCGCGGTGGAGTCGATCGTCGAACTGAACCGCCAGATCGGCGCCGGGTGCCAGTTCGAACTGGTCGTGGACGAGGGGTTTCCGGCCGCGATCTCCGGGCCTGCCGGTGTCGAGGTTGTTCGCGTCGTCCAGGAAGCGCTGGCAAACGTCAGGCGCCATTCAGGCGCCAGGCACGCGGTGGTCACCCTCGGTATGGTGAACGGTGAGGTCCTCGTGGAGATCGAGGACGACGGCAGGGGTTTCGGGCCCGAGACGTCCTACGGGATGGGACTCACGGGGATGCGCGAGCGTGTCCTCATGCTCGGTGGAGACCTCGAGGTCGATGGCAGGGAGGGCGCGGGAACCCGCGTGTTTCTCAGGGTGGGGCTGGCCATCCTGACGGGCGGGGAGGCCGGAGAACTCTCGAACACCTGAGATAAGGCGGCATCCAAGCCGTCAAAGCTGGCATATTGTTTTCGTGCGTAGAATAGCAAGAGAGGTCCGCGAAGGGAGGAAATGCAGCGAATCCTGCTTGTGGAGGACCACGCTTCGTTCCGTCAGACGCTCGCGTTCGTCTTCGATCAGCAGCCCGAGTTCGAGGTGGTCGCCCAGGCGGGGACGCTCGCCGAGGCGCGCGGGGCGATGGAAGGCTCTGAGGCCGACCTCGGGGTCATAGACCTCACCCTGCCGGACGGAGAGGGCACCGAGTTGATCGGGGAACTACGCGAAGCCAACCCGGACTTCGCGGCGCTCGTCCTGACCGCGAGCCTGGATAGAGCAGAGTATGCCAGGGCAGTCGAGGCTGGGGCGGCCGGCGTCCTGCACAAGTCGGCCGATGTCGACGCGATACTCGATGCCACGCGACGCCTCGGCGAAGGCGATACCCTCCTCTCCGAGGAAGAGCTGATCGCGCTGCTCCGCCTTGCCGGACAGAACCGCCAGGAAGAGGTAGAGGCGCGCGCGAGCATCGAGCAGATCACACCCCGCGAAAGGGAAGTCCTGCAGGCGCTCGCCGAAGGCCTCTCGAACAAGGAGATCGCGGCCAAACTGCACATGAGCGTGGATACCGAGCGCACCCACATAATGAACATATTGAACAAGCTGGGCGTGCACTCGCGGATTCAGGCCTTGGTATTCGCGACTCGCCACGGCCTGGTCGAGATTCGGTGAGCGGCTTCCAGGAAGGTACCTTCCTGGAAGCCGAGCACTTCAGCAAGTCAGCTTTTTTGATTTGTGTAGAGATCTCCGTCGCAGATGTATTCGGCGGGGCCCTTTATGTGTACGGGCTCGCCCTCGCCGGACCATTCTATCTGCACTACGCCGCCATCGAGGTGTACGTTGACGGGGCTCTGGGCGAGACCACATCTGACCGCTGCGACCGCGACGGCGCACGAGCCTGACCCCGAGGCGAGGGTCTCGCCGGCACCGCGCTCCCAGATCCTCATCCTGACGGCGTGCCCGCCCCGCGCGAACCCGAACTCTACGTTCGTCTTCTCGGGAAAAACGGGATTCTCTTCGATAGGTGGTCCGATAGTAGGGAGGTCCAGGACTTCGACCGCGGCCTCGTCCTCGAGAAAAGCTACCGCGTGCGGGTTGCCCATCGAGACGCGCAGGAAGAGGAAGCCGCTGACCCCGACCTCGGTGTCGAAGCGGGGCGTTCCCATGTCTACCCGCGAGGAGCCGTCGTCGAAGAGGACGACCTCTTTGACGCCTGCACCGGTGGCTATGGTCATGGCTTCGCCCTCGACCATTCCACGGTCCTTCGCGTAGCGGGCCAGGCAGCGCAGGCCGTTGCCACACATCTCAGAGGGCGAGCCGTCAGAGTTCAGGTAGACCATCTCGAGGTCGGCGGCGCCCGAGGGAGCGGGGATAAGGATTCCGTCGGCCCCGATGCCGAAGTGCCTGTCGCAGGCCTTTCTGGCGAGGCCTGGCAAGTCTATCCCTTCGACCTCGCCGGGGTCGAAGATGAGGAAATCGTTGCCACAGCCTTGCATCTTCGTGAAACGCATAAATAGGATTCTACCGGACGGCCGGTGCGTGGTTGCGGCGAGAAAATACCGTTGGGATCGGACGTGCCCTCCCTTATATTTCCCCTGTGAGAACGGACCGCGCAAAATATCGTCGTCGCAGGCTAGGGGCATTGTTCGCCGCCGCCGCCCTCGCCGGGGCTCTGTACGTGGGTGGGGTAGCCGGGGCGGAGCCGGAGTCCGTACATTACACCGTCGCGCCAGGAGACACGCTCTGGGAGATAGCAATAGATCACACCGCGGTCTGGGAAGACCCGAGGCCGAAAGTGGAGGCTATCCGCGAGGCGAACGATCTCTCGGGGTATGAGATCTACCCTGGCATGAGCCTGAAGTTGCCTTCGACCGTCTGACCCCCACCCATGGTATCCTCGGAAGGCCATCGCAGTATTGCCTGGAAGTCGAGGAGAGAGCTTGGAAGACCGCGGCGAAGTCTGCCTGGCAGAGGAGGTCGAACGCCTGCGGCTGCTCGGCCACTCTGATGGGGAGATAGCGAGCAGTATGGGCGTTGATGTGGGCTGGGTCGAGACCCTGGCCTCACCGGGGGAGGACGAGCCCGGTTTCGAGTCAGAAGGTTGAGCCGCACTCCGCTCGAAGAATACTTCTACTCTTCTGCGCGTCCTCCGAGGTGCTTGGCCAGAAAGCGTTCTGCGGCCGCGTAGAACTTCAGGCGGTTCTCAGGACGGGCGAAACCGTGGCCTTCGTCCTCGAAGAGCAGGTATTCTTGGTCTATGCCTTTCTCCTTCATGGCGGCGACTATTTGCTCCGATTCGGCCTGTTTTACGCGCGGGTCGTTGGCGCCCTGGGCTATGAGTATCGGTATCCTGATGCGGTCCACGAAGAACAGGGGAGAGCGGGATCTTAGGAAGACCTCCTCGGTGTCAGGGTTGCCGACCCGCTCGTGGAAAGTCGCGAGGAGCGGCTTCCAGTAAGGCGGGATGCTGTTTATCAGGGTGATCAGGCTAGAAGGGCCCACGATATCGACGGCGCACCGGAAGAGGTCTGGGGTGAACGTGGCCCCGACGAGCGCGGCGTACCCGCCGTAGGAGCCGCCGTAGATGGCGACCCGCTCGGGGTCGGCAACGCCCCTCTCGACGGCCCACTCGACCGCGTCCACGAGGTCATCGTGCATAGTGCCGGCCCACTCCTTGTTGCCCGCGTTCAAAAACGCTTTGCCGTACCCTGTCGAGCCCCGGTAATTCACCTGCAAACACGCGTACCCCCGGTTGGCGAACCACTGCGCCTCCGGATCGTAGCCCCACCCGTCCCGCACCCACGGACCACCGTGTACGTTCAGCACCATCGGCACGGGTCCGGCTGAGCCTGCCGGCGGCAGCGTCAGGTAGCCCTCTATCGTAAGGCCGTCGCGGGAGGCGAAGGAGACGGGCTCCATCCTGGCGAGGGTGTACTCCGCGAGGTCGGGGCGGGCATCGAAGAGATGCGCGCCGCGCCTGTTCTTGCGGTCATAGGCGTAGTAGGAGGCGCCGCCGTCGTCGGCGGTGAAGGCGACGAGCCAGCTCTCGTCTGCCCTGTCGCGGCTCGTCACGCCGAAGTCTCCGCGGCTAAGGCTCTCTATGACCGCGAAGTCTTCCCTGATATCGTCGTCGAGAACGACCCACTCCGTCCTCGCACGCTCGACGGCAGCGGCCTGGGCCTCGTGGGTCTCGGGATGCGTTACGACCTGGCCGACGTCGTAGCGCGGGTCATCGACCAGCGTCTGTGTCGCGCCATTTTCGAGGTCGAGCAGGACGAGACGGGAGGCGTTGGCCCCGCGCGAGTCTATGAGGTACATCTTCTCGCCGTCTTCGGTAAAGCCGACGGGGGCGCTCGAGAGCGCGTCCTCCTTGCCCCAGCCGAGCAGCTTGCGCCAGTCCGCGTCTTCGCCTTCATCACGCAGCAGCAGGTCGAAGCCGCCGTCCGGTGTGGCCGTCATCGCGGCGCGCACCCTCAGGTGTGCGTCCACGACCCAGCCGACGGCGTTGCCAGGGTTCCTGGCGACGAGGTCCAGGTCGCCCGTCGAGAGGGTGAGGCGGTAGACGTCGTGGAGCTCAGGGGTCTCCCTGTTCAGCGCGACGAGCAGCGTATCGGGGAAGTGGCGGCTCCTTTCCACGATCTGGGCCTGCACGTCGTCGAAGGGGGTGAGGTCACGGTCCTTTTTCGTGGACGTATCCACGGCGTGCACCCGCCAGTTCTCGTCGCCGCCCTCGTCCTGGAGGTAGACGATGTGAGTGTTGTCTTCGGCCCAGAAGTACACCCTGATGCCGCGCTTGCGGTCATCGGTTACGGGCTCGAAATCGTCGCCACCGGCCGCGCTTCCGACGGGGCCAACCCAGACGTTCATGACGCCGTCTTTCGGCGCGAGGTAGGAGAGACGTTCTCCGTCAGGGGAGAGGCGCGGTCCTACCTTCTCGGGGTTGCCGAAGAGGACTTCGCGTGGGATCAGGGGTACTGTGGAAGCGTCGGTCATTTGTTCGGGAGGCCCTCTAGCACGTCTGCCATGGAGTATAAGCCGGCCTGCGCGTTCGCGGCGAACCGCGCGGCCCTCAGAGCGCCGTCGGCGAAGGTGCGGCGGGAGAGTGCGCGGTGGACGACCTCGACCTCCTCTCCACCCGAATAGAAGATCAGCCGGTGCTCACCGACTACCGCGCCGCCACGCAGGGCGTGGATGCCTATCTCACCTTCTTGTCGGGGCGCCAGACCCTCCCGCCCGTAGACTGCGACCTCATCCAGGTTCCTTGCCCTTCCCTCGGCGGCGGCGTGCGCGAGAAACAGGGCCGTCCCAGAGGGCGCGTCCTTCTTGTTGTTGTGGTGGGTCTCCACGACCTCGATATCGTAGTCCTCGCCGAGCTTCGCCGAGATTTCGCGCACCACCTCGCGCATGAGGTTCACCCCGACGCTCATGTTCGGGGCGCGTATGATGGGGACGCCGTGCGAAGCCTCCTCGACCCTCGCCAGCTGCTCGTCGGAGAGGCCCGTCGTCCCGATGACGTGTGGTTTGCCGTAGGAGAGGTGCTTTACGGTCGCCTCCGGGGTGGTGAACTCGATCAGGACCTCGGCTGATTCGGGCGGGTCTTCTGCGGCGGTCAGCCCGGTCTTCCCGAAGCCGCAGAGCTCGCCGAGGTCGGAGCCGAGCTCGGGGGCGCCCGGTTCGACCGTGCCGCCGGAGAGCTCGATGCCTTCCGTTTCGAGGGAAGCCCGGCAGATCTCGCGACCCATGCGGCCAGCCGCCCCTATTACGGCTATCCTGGTCAAACTTCCTCGGGCGTTGGGAGGAGGTGGTTCGACTCCTCCATCACGCGACGGAGGGTGTCCAGGTTCTCGCCCTGGAGTGGGATCATCGGCAGCCGCATCTCGTCCGAGCAAAGGCCGAGGATCGAGGATGCCGTCTTGACGGGGATCGGGTTCGTCTCGACGAAGAGCGCGCGGAAGAGCGGCAGCAGCTCGTAGTGGAGCTCGCGGCCCCTCTCCCAGTCGTCATCGAGCAGGGCCCTGACCATGTCCGAGACCGCTGCAGGGGCGACGTTGGAGGCGACGGAGATCACACCTTGCCCGCCGAGGGCCATCATGGGGAGCGTCATAGGGTCATCCCCGGAGAGGATGGCAAACTCCTCACCGCAGAGGCTCTTTATGTCGCTCACCATGTTCATGGAGAGGGTCGACTCTTTTACGCCGACGATGTTAGGGAGGTCGGCGAGGCGGGCTATGGTCTCGGCTGAGACGGTCACGGCCGTCCGGCCAGGGATGTTGTAGAGGATGATCGGCAGATCCGTGTTCTCTGCGATGGTGGCGAAGTGCCTGAACAGCCCCTCCTGGGTCGGCTTGTTGTAGTAGGGGGCGACCTGGAGAGAGCCGTCGGCACCCTCCTCCTCCGCCATCGTCGTGTACTTGATCGCCATATCCGTGCTGTTGGATCCCGAGCCCGCAACGACAGGCACCCTTCCGTTCGCGACCCTGACGACGGTACTTATGACGAGGCGGTCCTCCTCCTCGGTCATGGCCGGGGTCTCGCCCGTAGTCCCGCAGGGGACGAGGCCGTGGATCCCGCCCTGGATCTGGAACTCGACCATTCCTTCGAGGGCCTCGACATCCACCTCCCCGTTCCTGAAAGGTGTGATGAGGGCAGTGAACGCGCCGCTAAACATCTCTCTCCTCCAACTCGAAGTCCCTGTGCAAAACTCTTACCGCCTCTTCTACCCTTCCTGCCGGCAATACGCAAGTCACCTGTATCTCGGAGGTAGAGACGAGCCTTATCGGGATACCAGCCTCCCCGAGCGTCGCGAACATCCGCGCCGCGTAGCCAGGGCGATTGAGCATCCCCGTCCCGACGACTGAGACCTTACCGAGCTCCTCCTCGCCCTCGACCCGCCCGTCCAGAGTTTCCGCGACCGCGCCCGCGAGCCGCAGGGCATCACCGAAGTCGCCGCGACGGACGGTGAAGGCTACATCCGAGGTGCCTTCTTTCGGGGCGCTCTCCACGATGACGTCGACGGAGATGCCCGCTTCGGCCAGGGGGGAGAAGACGCGGCTCATCGTGCCTGGGCCCGTCTTTATGCCCGTCAGGGTGATGCGTGAGACATCGAGGTCGTGGACGATACCGGCGACCGTCTCGCGGGTCTCGAGGTGTTCCAAACCGTTACCTCCCGTGATGATCGTACCAGGACCTTCTCTGAAGGAGCTCTTTACGTGGATCTCGACCCCGTGCAACGCCCCTAGCTCTACGGCCCGCGGGTGCATCACCTTCGCGCCCCGCCACGACATCTCGGCCATCTCCGAGGAGAGTACGACGGGTATGCGCCGCGCCCCGGCCACGATGCGCGGGTCGGCAGTGTAGACGCCGTCTACGTCCGTGAAGACCTCGCAGCGCTCCGCCCCGAGCGCCGCCGCGAGCGCTACGGCCGTCGTGTCCGACCCGCCGCGCCCGAGCGTCATGATATCCCCGAGGGCGTTGACCCCCTGAAAGCCAGCGACGATGGCGACCTGTCCCTCGTCGAGCAGGCCGCGCAGGCGGTCGGGCTGTATACCCGAGATAACCCCCGAGCCGTAGCGCCCCGTGGTCTTCATGCCAGCCTGCAGGCCGGTGAGCGAGGTGGCGGCGACGCCCCTGTCGTGCAGGGCCATCGCCAGGAGCGCGACGGACTGAAGCTCGCCCGTAGAGAGCAGCTGGTCGATCTCACGCGGCGAGGGGTCGCGGCTGACCTCGCCAGCGAGCCGCAGCAGCCTGTCGGTCTGCTTGCCCATCGCCGAGACGGTCACGACGACGCCGAGGCCAGAATCGTGGACCCTCTTCACCC
>JACCSM010000429.1 GCA_013698525.1 Rubrobacteraceae bacterium | reverse complement strand
TCGCCTGTTCGGACCTCGTGCTCGAGCGCGCAGAGGAACAGGCGAAAGCGTACGGCGTGTCGAAGGCTTGCAGCCCTGAGGAGTTGTTGGCCGACGACGAGGTCGAGATCGTCCTCAACCTGACCGTACCTGTCGTCCACGCTGAGGTCTCGCTGGCGGCCCTGGAGGCCGGCAAGCACGTATACACCGAGAAGCCGCTCGCCGTTGACCTGGAGGACGGACGAAAGATGCTCGAAGTTGCCGCCGAGAGAGACCTCAGGATCGGCTGTGCCCCAGACACCTTCCTCGGCGGCGGCCTCCAGACCTGCCGTAAAATCATGGACGAGGGCATCATAGGAGAGCCCGTCGCCGTAACGGCGTTCATGCTCAGCCACGGCCCCGAGGACTGGCACCCGAACCCTGATTTCTATTTCCAGCCTGGCGCTGGCCCGATGTTCGACATGGGGCCCTACTACCTCACCGCGCTTGCGACCCTGATGGGACCCGTGCGGAGGGTCACGGGGTCAGCACGGGTCACATTCCCGGAACGTACGATCACGAGCGAACCCCTCGCGGGGACCACCATCACGGTGAACACGCCGACCCACGTGGCCGGCGTGATGGACTTCGAGAGCGGCGCCGTAGGAACCCTCGTCACCACCTTCGACGTCTGGGCGGAGTCTCAGGCCAGAATCGACCTCTACGGCACCAAAGGCACGCTTAGCCTCCCCGACCCCAACTTCGCAGACGGCCCCGTACGCCTCTGGCGCTCGGGCACCGACGCCTGGAAGGATGTCCCCTTGACCCATACTTACACGGGGAACACGAGGGGAATAGGCCTTGCCGACATGGCCCAGGCCCTCCGTTCGGGCAGACAGCACAGGGCCAGTGGCGAGCTCGGCATACACGTGCTGGAGGTCATCCACGCATTCCTCGACTCATCCGAGCGGGGCGAGCACGTCGCTGTGAGCAGCACCTTCGAGCGTCCGGAGCCGTTGCCGGCCAGATCCCCCGAAGGGATCTTCGGAGGTGGGGCATGAGGCAAGACCAGATCTCACTCCAGCTCTATACCGTCCGCGAAGAGACAGCGCGCGACATGCCAGGCACGCTGCGCCGGATCTCGGAGATCGGATACCCCGCCGTCGAGTTCGCCGGATACGGAGATCTCTCCCCGCAAGACCTCAAAACCATCATCGACGACCTCGGCATCAGCGCCTCCGGTGCCCACGTCCCCTTCGACTCCTGGGAGACAGGCCCAGAAGCAGTCATCACCGGCATGCACACACTTGACTGCGCCCACGCCATCCTCCCAATGGTCCCTACGGAGAATCGCACGGACGAGACTGTGGTAGCCAGACTGGCCGAAAGCCTCAACCGCTGGGGGGAGCTGTGCCGCCAGGAGGGTATGACCTTCTCCTACCACAACCACGACTTCGAGTTCGCACCCCTAGGCGGCACCACGATGTGGGATGTCCTCGTCAGGGAGACGGACCCAAGTCTTGTCCATTTCGAGTTGGATCTCTACTGGGTCCGCTACGGTGGCGCTGACCCGGAGCCGCTGCTCATAGACCTCGGAGACCGCATCCCGCTCGTCCACCTCAAAGACATGGCCTCGGACGATCAGCGCTCCGACCTCCCGGTAGGGGAAGGGACCATGCCGTGGAACGGGCTGCTCGAAGCCGCCGATGCAGCCGGGGTGGAGTGGTACGTTGCCGAGCAGGACAACCCGAGGGACGCACTCGAAGACGTGCGGACCAGCCTGCAAAGTATGCGCGAGCTCGCAAGCGGGTAGGGTCTACGCGTCTCCGAAGGCCGCGTCTATCTTTCTGAACTGGCGGTCGCAGAGCCTGTATACGAAGTAGGCGGTGATGCTGCCCGTGATGATCACCAGGAATGGCAGTACCACCGTGAGCCCAACCATCACTGCCGAAAACACCACGCATACTACGGTGGTTGGCAGCCTCCCGATAGAAATGAGCAGGGAATTCTTGATTATCGTCTTCCAGTCGGCTTCGTAGTGAACCATCACAGGGAACAGGAAGACAGAACCAAAAGCGTAAAGAAAGCACACGAGCACGAGTACTGACTTCAGCACGACCGCGGCCCCGAAGGGGAGCTGGTTGGCCACGAGGAAGTCGAGGAAGAGCGCCACCCCGAACACCGTCCAGACCGCTCCCACCAGGAGGCTCTGCCCGAAATTCTCCCGAAAGCGCGTGATGAACGTGCGCGTCAGGCTGCCTTCCTTCTCCCGCACCCAGTCCCGCACAACGCCGAACATCGCGGCGGTAGAAGGGAAGATCGTCACCACAGGCAGGCAGGCTACGAGCCACATCAGGTTGAGCAGGAAGAAGTCGGTGGCCACCTCCAGCCACCTGTAGACTCTCGTGTCGAGTATGTTCATCGTTTCACATTCATAATTGGCCGTGCACTATTATAGGTCTGCATTTCAGCACTTCAGCCTGTCAGCTTTTGGTTTGCTGACATCGTGCTGACCTGCTGACAAGCCGCCCGTAGGGCGGCGTGCTGACTTGCTGACCAGCGCGGCTGGCATTTGGTCAGCCGCTATTCGGGTTCTGCGGGCTTTGCTCCCATATCGTCGCTGTCCATATCGGCCATCATGGCGGCGGCGTACTCGCTCTCCTTGCGCCGCTCCTCGACGGGCAGCAGGGCCGTGCAGGGGGTGCCGAAAGTCGGTTGCGCGAAAGGGAGATGCGTATCCCCGCGGGCAAGGATGTGGGATCCGTTCGTCATTCTGGTCTCGGGGTCAACGCTCGGCGCGGTGTGGGGGTCGTCATCGTCGTGGTTCGCGCCCCACTGGGTGAATGAGCGGGCGTTGCAGTAATGGCCGACGAAGGCGCGACGGAAGCGGTCGGTGGTGAAGTTATCCTTGCTGCGGTGAAGGACGTGGCCGCCGAAGAAGACCACGTCGCCGGCCTCGAGCGGCGCGAGGAGCTGCGGGTAGCGGTCGGCGATCCTGCTGAGGTCGTTGCTGTCGTCGTCAGGGTCGCTCGCCCCGCTGATGTACTCTATCCCCTCGAGCCGCCCGTCGCCGTG
>JACCSM010000420.1 GCA_013698525.1 Rubrobacteraceae bacterium | reverse complement strand
AACAAAGAGATGTTCCAGATGTTCGCCGGGGTCTTCCTGATCTCCGCTGTAGACCCGACGATCCTGTTCAACGACGGGTACGCTGACATCATCAAGGTCAACATCCCCGAAGGCAGCGTCCTGCGCCCGAAGGAACCAGCGCCCCTGAGCAATCGCCTCGTCGTCATGGCGCGGCTGTTCGACGTGCTCGGCGCCGTCTACGCTAAGGCTATCGGCTTCAACGTCTCCGGCTCCTACGGGACGAGCCCCAACTTCGTCTACTCGGGCGTCAAGGATGGCGGCGAGCGGTTCCAGACCATGGAGATTCTGTACGGCGGGATACCGGCCATCCCCGGCAAGGACGGCCTGGACGGACACTCCTGGTGGCCAGAGTTCCTCGCCGTCCCCGCCGAGTACATGGAGACGTACTACCCCATGATCGTGGAGGAGTACTCGGCCCGCAAAGACTCCTGCGGCGCCGGGCAGTTCAGAGGCGGCTGCGGAATCAAGAAGGTCTACCGTTTCCTGGCAGACGGGACCATCACATACCAGGACGACCGCCACCACACCTACCCCTACGGCGTGGACGGCGGCAAGCCGGGCGCGGCGTCGAAGAAGACGCTCGTCAGGGCGAACGGCGATGAGGTCGAGATGCCGTCCAAGGTGCGCGACGTGCCCGTCTTCGAGGGCGACCGCCTCGTCTTCGAGACGGCCGGCGCCGGCGGCGTCGGAGACCCCCTGGAGCGCGACCCCGAGGCCGTCGCCAAAGACGTCCGCTGGAACCTCATCAGCCCCGAGGCCGCCGAGAGTGGCTACGGTGTCGTGGTCGGTGACGACGGCTCCGTCGACGCGGGAGCGACAGGGTCCAAGCGTGAGGAGATAAAGGATAGCCGTGGAGAATCGCTGGGATTCGACCACGGAGATCTGCCGCCTCTCGATGAGCAGCGGCGCATCATCGCCGAGACCCGCCGCAAATTCAACGAGTGGCTCTCTGGCGAGCTCGGCAAGGCGCGGGGCAACGGGAGGTAACACTTTGGCGCACATAAAAGGGTTCGGCGGACGCGGCGGCTTCGGCGGCCGTCCCGCTCTCGTCGTAATAGACATGACCCTCGGGTTCACAGATCCGCAGTCGCCACTGGCCTGCGACCTCGAAGGCCCGATCTCAGAGATCCGGAAGCTCTTAGGAGCTGCCCGGCGAGCAGAGATCCCCATCGTCTTCACCACCGTCGCCTATCGCGAATCGGACAAACTCACAGCCGCAGCTTTCATTGACAAGGTCCCAGCACTCCTCACCCTGCAGGCCGGAACCCGCTGGGCCGAGATCGAACCCCGCATATCCCCTAAAGAGACGGAGCCAGTCCTGAACAAGCTCTTCGCCTCGGGCTTCTTCGGCACGGGCCTCTCCAGCCTCCTCACCGCAGCAGGCGTGGACACCCTCATAATCACCGGCGCATCCACCTCGGGCTGTGTGCGGGCAACGGCCGTCGACGCCCTCCAGTACGGTTTCCGCCCCGTAGTCCCCAGCGAAGCCGTAGGCGACCGCAACCCCGACGCCCACGAGGCGAACCTCTACGACATAGACGCCAAGTACGGCGACGTAGTTCCCGTGCGGGATACGCTCGATTACCTGCAGGGGGTCGGCACCTCGCGCGTTCCTTAGACGTCGCTGGTGCTCTTCGCTGCCGGCTTGACGCTGGTGGCCGCGCATACGAACATACAGGGCCGGGTTGAGCGAGGTAGAAGGGTGGGCGGTGCGGTGGATGTGAGGGCGGCTGTGGCTTTCGGGGCGGGCCAACCGTTAAGGATCGAGACGGTCCAGTTGGAAGGTCCGAAAGAGGGCGAGGTGCTGGTAGAGATCGGGGCCACCGGCGTCTGCCACACGGATGAGTTCACACTCTCGGGCGCCGACCCCGAGGGGCTCTTCCCTTCCGTGCTTGGCCACGAGGGGGCCGGGGTCGTGGTCGAGGCAGGCCCTGGGGTGACGAGCCTCGCTGCGGGGGACCATGTGATCCCGCTCTACACACCGGAGTGTCGCCAGTGCGAGTACTGCCTGAGCCAGAAGACGAACCTTTGTCAGGCGATCCGGACTACCCAGGGCCAGGGGCTCATGCCCGATGGCACGAGCCGGCTCTCGCTCGGCGGCGAGACGCTCTACCATTACATGGGAACCTCGACGTTCGCCACGCACACCGTCGTCCCCGAGATAGCGCTGGCCAGGATCCGCTCCGACGCCCCCTTCGATAAGGTGTGCTACATCGGCTGCGGCGTTACGACAGGCATCGGTGCTGTCATAAATACGGCGAAGGTCGAGCCTGGCGCGAACGTAGTCGTCTTCGGCCTCGGCGGTATCGGGCTGAACGTAGTCCAGGGCGCCCGCATGGTCGGGGCTGACAAGATTGTCGGCGTTGACATCAACCCCGCGCGCCAATCCCTGGCCGAGAAGTTCGGGATGACCCACTTCGTGAACCCGACGGAGGT
>JACCSM010000305.1 GCA_013698525.1 Rubrobacteraceae bacterium | reverse complement strand
ATATGATACCGCCGGGTGGGGCAACTCTCAAGGTAGGTGCTCCTAAGGGGCGTTTTTGCGGATATACTCTCCTGGTGACGGTTGGCGTTTGCGGAGCGAAGTTAGGCGTGGTGTTTTGAGCGCATCTGTACTGCTTGTCATCGGGGATGACGAGGAGAGGTTACATCTGAGGCGGGCGCTCTCCGGGGAGGGTTGGCGTGTGATCCCCGCCGGCTCGGGCTCTCAGGCGCGGCAGATGGCCGGTAGGGAGGACTTCGAGATTGCGGTCGTCGATAACCGGCTGCCCGATGAGCGGGGATTTCAGGTGATCTCCGCCGTCCAGAAGCCGGGCGTTTCTACCGTGGCGCTCTTGAGGGACGAGGACACGATGGACCGTATAGTCGGGATAGAGCTCGGGGCCGATTACTATATGCGCTCGCCGGTCAATCCAAGGGAACTAGTGGCGCGTGTAAAGCAGATCTTCCGCAAGAGAGAACGCGCCGGGGATGGGGACTCGGGCAGGATCTTCGTCGGGGAGCTGGAGATCGACCCGGATCAGGTCCAGGTCCTGAAGAACGGTAAGGAGGTTCTCCTCTCCCCCCGCGAGTTCAAGCTTCTCCACACGCTGGCCCGAAGCCCGGGAAGGGTCTTCCCGCGCACGGCGCTCCTCAGGCAGGTGTGGGGTGAGGAGGAGTACATTGACGAGCGCACCGTGAACGTCTACGTCCAGCGCCTCCGCAACAAGCTTGGCGATGACCCGACAGACCCCAAGCTGATAGAGACCGTACGTGGCTTCGGCTACCGTCTGGTGAGGCCGACGGCGCAGTAGGGCGGTTCGCGAACCGCCCCTACAACGTATCGAACTGTCGTGCACCGGCCGTACCGCGTTATCACGTATCGCGTTGCCTCGGAACGCCCCTACGGGCGGCGGATGAGGGCGCCGCCCCTTATGGTCTCCTGTGGACGTACGTCGTAGTGGTGGCCTACTATGCAGTCCTCCAGGTAGGCGCCGCCGCCCACGCTCGCACCGGGAAGCAGGATGCTGCGTTTGATCGTGGCGTTCGGCCTGATCCAGCAGTCACTACCGACTATCACGTCTCCGAGGAGCTTGACGCCCCGCCCGACCACCGCGTCTTTTCCTATCAGAACGTGGCCCTCTATCTCTGCAGAAGAGTGTATCTGGGCGTCCTCTCCGACCCACAGCCCCTCGTCCCTCTTCTCGCCTGGGATCTTGACCCCGACCTTGCCGGAGAGCACGTCGTACTGGGCCTGGCGGTACGCCGCGAGCGTCCCTATGTCCGACCAGTAGAAGTCCTCCTGATATCCCACGAACTGTTCACCGTTCTCCAGTAACTTCGGGAATACGTCCTCGGCGAAATCGAAGAAGTTGCCTTCTGGGATGTAGTCGAGGGCCCGCGGCTCGAAGACGTAGATGCCTGTGTTCGCCAGGGTGCTTATGGCCTCCTCAGGGCTTGGCTTCTCCTGGAAACCCTGGATCTTTCCCTCCTCGTCCACCTCGACCACCCCGAACTCCGAGGTGTCGTAGACCCACCGCAGGGCTATCGTGGCCAGGGCACCTTTCTCCCTGTGAAACTCCACCAGCTCCCTTATGTTCACGTCCGTCAGCGCGTCGCCAGAGACGACGACGAAGGTGTCGTCGAACCTGTCGGCCAGACGCTTCACGCCCCCCGCCGTGCCGAGCAACTCGTTCTCCCGTTTCAGGTGTACGGCCATGCCGTTCACCCTTGACTCTTCGCTGTAGGCTTCGAGAAGCGCGTCCGCCAGGTAGTGGACGTTGACGTAAACTTCCTCGACGCCGTGGCCCGCCAGGAGGTCGAAGATGTGCTCGATGATCGGGGTGTTCACCACCGGGGCCATGGGTTTGGGGATCTCACCGGTAAGCGGGAAGAGCCTGGTTCCCTTGCCCGCCGCTAGAGCCATCGCTTTCATAGATTTCTCCCTCCCCCGTTCTGCAAAGCATTCATCGTTATTCTATATTCCCTCTCGTGCATGCGAGCACTCTACACCGGCTCTTCCCCTCGGCCAAGTTCGACGAACCTTTGAAGCGCTACACAGCCTGGAAGATCGGGGGTCCCGCAGACGCCCTGCTCGAGCCAAGGAGCGTCGACGAGTTGATCGAGGCCACAGAGAGGGCCGGCGAACACAACGTCCCGGTCACCATCCTCGGCGGGGGTACGAACGTGCTCGTGAGAGACGGCGGCATCAGGGGACT
>JACCSM010000392.1 GCA_013698525.1 Rubrobacteraceae bacterium | reverse complement strand
ACGACGGTGTAGAGTGGCGCGTTACCCGAGTCCCCGATGAGGTAAAGGGCGAGGAGCCCTCTTTCTGGGGGAACAACCTCTGCACCCTGGCGCCCACGGAAGAGGAGGCTCGTCGTGCGCGCCGCATCTCGGAGGAGGCGGGCCTCGAGATACCTGGGCTTGGCACCTACGTTGCCGTCGGCGACCTGGAGGCGGCGGACGAGGCGATGCGCTTTGCAGTGACTGCTGGCGCGCCCCAGGTACGGGTGGGAGCCGGGGCCCCTGACGGGCGCCCTTACGAAGAGCTGTTTGCCGCGGCCAGGGAGTTTTTAGCAGGGGTCGAGGATCTCGCCAGGTACCACGGGGTCAAGGCGCTCGTAGAGATCCATCACAGGACTATCTGTCCGAGCGCCTCGCTCACCCACAGGCTGGTCTCGGCCTTCGACCCCGACCTAGTCGGCGTGATCCTCGACCCCGGAAACATGGCCCAGGAGGGTTTCGAGGACTACCGCATCGGTGCTGAGCTGCTTGGCCCTTACCTGGCGCACGTCCACATCAAGAACTCCGCCTTCGAGCGTCCCGCGGGCGGTGGCGTATGGGAATCGCGATGGGCGCCACTCGAGGACGGGGTAGTTGACTTCGGCCTGGTCTTCAAAGCCCTCGAACACGTTGGCTATGACGGGTGGCTCGTGATGGAGGACTTCAGCAGCGTCCGTCCGAGTAGGGAAGCACTGAAATACAACCTGCAGTTCGTCCGGTCGTTTGTAGAGCCGCCTCGTAGCGGGTAGAGGAAGGAGCGACCCTTCCTCTACCCGCGGCTTCAGGCAACAGGTTTCAGGAACGTGAGGTCTGGCTGATTTCTCGTTTCAGCCTGGCACGTGGGCGAACGTGTCTGGATTCGGGCCGGTTCGGCCGCCCTCGCCCTGATCGAGCGCAGAGATCTCATCCATGTCGCCAGGCTCGAGCTCGAAGTCGAAGAGCTCGAAGTTCTCTCTCATGCGCGAGGGTGTCACTGACTTCGGGAACACTATATCGCCGCGCTGGATGTGCCACCGCAGTACGACCTGCGCCGGCGTCTTGCCGATGTTCTCGGCGATTTGGGTGACTGTGGGATCGTCGAGCACCTCGCCCTGCGCGATCGGCGACCACGCTTCGGTGACTATACCGTGCTCCTGTCCGTACGCGCGCACGGCCTCGTTGGCGAAGTAGGGGTGTGCCTCGATCTGGTTCACCGCAGGCACTGTCTCGGTCTCCGCGGCCAGTCGCTCGAGGTGTCCGATCTGGAAGTTCGACACGCCGATAGAGCGGGCACGTCCGTCGTTGTGGAACTCTTCGAGTGTCTTCCAGGTGGAGGCGAAGTCACCGTCGTAGAGTGTTGGCAGGGGCCAGTGGATGAGAAACAGGTCAACGTAGTCGAAGCCGAGATCCGAGAGCGTCGTGTCGAAAGCCTGGCGGGCGTCGTCGGGCTCGTGCAATCCGTTGTTGAGCTTGCTCGTGACGAAGACTTCACCGCGGTCGACACCCGAGGTGCGAATACCCTCGCCGACCTCCCTCTCGTTGCCGTACATCTCCGCGGTGTCGATGTGCCTGTAGCCTACCTCGATGGCCTCCCTGACCGCCTCTGCGGTCTCGTCCGGCTCGATCTGGAAGACCCCGAAGCCGAGCTGCGGGATGGTGTTTCCATCGTTGAGGGTAATGCCTGGTACCGTGCTCAAAGCCGTACAACCCCTTCGTGTGTAGAGATCTAACTCCCTGACCTGGGAGTCATACGAAGGTACCCCGATCCACCCTTCACCAAACCGTGCTACATACGTTAGAAAAGGCCAGCCCCTTTTGATAAACTCCACCATACGCTGCGCGGGGGCGTAGTTCAGTTGGTTAGAACGCCGGCCTGTCACGCCGGAGGCCGCGGGTTCGAGTCCCGTCGCTCCCGCCTCTTCCGGTCACACTGCGCTCTGTCGCGGTGCCGATGAAGATCCTCCTATCGCCCAGTCTTGTGCCCTTGACATCAAAATATACTAAAGAACAGATAAGAACCACGAGGAGGCACAACATGTCAGAGCCCATAGCGGTTACGGTCGACACCTTCGAAGAAGAAGTTTTGAACTCCGAGGTCCCTGTATTGGTGGATTTCTGGGCGGCGTGGTGTGGGCCGTGCAGGCAGGTCGCCCCGGTTATGGACCAGATCGCCGCCGAGTACGACGGTTCGGTCAAGGTTGCCAAGGTCGATGTGGACGCCGAGACGGAGCTCGCCGGCCACTTCGGGGTCTCAAGCATCCCGACCATAGCGTTCTTCGAGCCGGGCGAGCAGCCCAAGGCCGTCGTCGGTGCGCTACCCAAAGAGATGGTCGAGTCAGCCTTCGAGCTGGACCGCTTCGCCGAGGCCGGATAGCCGCACAGACCGTACGAGTCCGGCCGGGTTCCGTAGCCGGCCGGACGCTTGATAGCTCCAACCCGGTGCCGTAAAATCACTCCCTGCCTACGCTCCGGCGGGATAGCTCAGTTGGTAGAGCACATGACTGAAAATCATGGTGTCCCCGGTTCGAATCCGGGTCCCGCCACTCTCGTTTTGTGGCGATTTGCAGGTAAATCTCGTCAGCAATGGAGGAGCCTCGGTGCATCTGTGGGGTCGTTTACTGCAACCGTACTGCAACCCGCCATGAGAGCAGCTCGTCCTTGTTCTTCGGAGAATGGGCTCTACTCGTCCTCCATGATGTCGACGATGCCTTCCACGTATCCGAGGAGGTAAGACCGCATGCCGTCCTCGCCGAAAACGTCCAAGATCTCCAGTAGCGCTCCACCATCGAGAATCTCCCCCGCGCGGGCTTCGTTTGATCCCCGCGTGTAGAGGTTGGCATTCTCTTCACCACTGGATCTGCCCTCAGTCATCTACCATCAAGTTACCAAAGCGGTGCGACGACTGCCGTGGGAGGGCGACGTTTTTGCCGCCTAATCGATGGGAGAAAACGGTGTTAGAGAGAGGGTATGGCTCATCCCAGGGGTTCACACTGGACCGTTGGACTGGGATTCATGTGTACCGCTGTGAATGTGGGTTCTGCCCCTACAAGCTTACTAACGATTCCTAGGTAAAACATAAGAGACAAGGGGCGGCCCCGGAGTTGAGCCGGGGCCGTTTACCGCAACCAGTCAGGAGAGTAGGTTGTCTAATCTCCCGACG
>JACCSM010000303.1 GCA_013698525.1 Rubrobacteraceae bacterium | reverse complement strand
CTCGAGGCTCACCCCGTCAACCGCCTTCGCGCCGGCGCCGGAGCGGACGACGAGGTTCTCGGCCGAGAGGCGCGGCTCCCCCACTTTCGACGCCCCTTTCTCCACGCGCAACAGGACGTCGCGGCCGACCATCAGACGGGCCAGCTCGCTCTCGTCCGTTCCTGAGGCGTCGACCGTCTCCACCACCTTGCCGTCACGGATTATGGTGATGCGGTCGGCCACGCCTATAAGCTCGCCGAGCTTGTGGGAGATTAGGATGATGGAGAGCCCGTCCGCGACAAGTTCCCCCAGAACGGAGAACAGGTCCTCGGTCTCCTGGGGCGTCAGGACGGCGGTCGGTTCGTCGAGGATCATGATGCGGGCGTCGCGGTAGAGGGCCTTGAGGATCTCAACCCGCTGCCTCTCTCCCACCGAGAGGTCGGCGACCCGCGCCCTGGGATCGACCCTCAGGCCGTAGCGCTCGGAGAGCTCCTCCGTGTCCGTTATGGCCCTGGCGAGGTCGAGGGTGGCCCCCTTGCGCGGCTCGGCGCCGAGCACGATGTTCTCAGCCACAGTGAGAGGCGGGATCAGGGTGAAGTGCTGGTGGACCATCCCGATGCCGCGGGATACAGCGTCCTTCGGGTCGCGTATCTGCGCCTCTTCACCGTCCACGAAGACGGAGCCGGAATCCGGAGCGTACAGGCCGTAGAGGATCTTCATCAGGGTCGACTTGCCTGCCCCGTTCTCGCCGAGGAGGCCAAGGATCTCACCCCGGCGCAGCGTGATCGAGACGTCATCGTTGGCCCTGACGTACCCGAACGTCTTTGTGACGTTACGCATCTCGAGTACGACCGGGGCCTCCTGCGCGGCCTTCCCCTCCCCTATCCGCCCCTCGGCCAACTGACGGTCCCTACTGCTGCGGTGTGTCGGGGACCTTTATGTCGCCGCTTATGATGCCCTGCTGGGCCTCGTCCACCTGGTCCTTGACCTCCTGCGGGACGTCGTCGTCGAACCGCCCGAACGGGGCGAGGCTCAGGCCGTTCTCCTTTAGGCCAAGGTCGATCACCTCGCCGCCCGGGAAATTGCCGCCGTTGGCGTCCTGGATGGTCTGGTAGACCGCGCTGTCGACGCGCTTGAGAACAGAGGTGAGGATGGGCGCGTCGGGGACGAGCTTGGCCTGATCAGAGTCTACGCCGATGGCGAAGATGCCCTTGTCCTTGGCCGCGTCGAAGAGGCCCGCGCCCGTGCCACCGGAGGCGTGGTAGATGATGTCAGCGCCCTCGTTTATCTGCTGGAGGCTTATTTCCTTGCCCTTAGCCGGATCGTTGAACGCCTCAGGAGTCGAGCCCGCGTACTGCACGATGACCTCGCAGTCGGGGCAGACCGACTCCACGCCGGCTTCGTATCCGGCCTGGAACTTGGCGATTAGGTCGGATTCCTGCCCGCCGAGGAAGCCTACGACCTTGTCGTCGGGGTTGGTGTAATCCGTCTTCTCCTGGGTCATGAGCCCTGCGACCACGCCGGCGAGGTAGCTGCCCTCCTGTTCCCTGAAGACCAGGCTTACCGCGTTCTTGGGCTCGACTATCGAGTCCACGATGGCGAAGTCGGTATCGGGGTACTGGGGCGCGACCTCATTGACCGCGTCCGTCATGAGGAACCCGATGGCGAACACGGGAGTGTAACCACTGTCGGCGAGCTGGGTAATGTTGTTCACGTAGTCGGTCGCGGCGTTCGATTCGAGGGTCTCGGTCTGCACGTCGAGATCCTTCTTGGCCCTCTGGAGCCCGGCGTAGGCCGAGTCGTTGAAGCTCTGGTCTCCCAAACCCCCGATGTCGAGCACGAGGGCAGGACGCACCTCCGCGCCGCCACCGGCGTCGCCACCCCCGCCACCTCCCTGACCGCCGCCCGAGCCGCCGCAGCCGGTCACAGCCACGAGAGCCAGGATCACGGCTACAGAGACGAAGCTCAATCTTGTACGCATGGGACCTCCTTCTGCAGAAGACCGCTCCTCGTTCGAGCCTCGACGGGCGGCCGGCTCCTTGACTGTTCGTCCTGTGGATCGTTCACAGCATCATATAGAGTAACGCGCTGCGCCGCCAGAGACGGCGCGAGATCTTCCCCCGCTCTTATCACAGCAACCGGGATGCGCAGCCTGGAAGGCCCCAGGACGACCCCTACGCGGACACCGCCGCAAGCGCCTGTAGCCCAGGGGCTACCCTGGCGACCTCCTCCCAACTCTCCCCCACGTTCGCGCCACGCAGTACCGTCCCGT
>JACCSM010000365.1 GCA_013698525.1 Rubrobacteraceae bacterium | reverse complement strand
TCTTCGCGGCTCCTCAGCTCGCCTGGGGTGGAGGCGAGGGCGGCGAGTAGCTCGAACTCCTTCAGGCGCAACTCGAGCGACTCTCCCCCGGCGCGGGCCGTGAAGTTTTTCGTGTCGAGTTGCAGGTCCCCGGCCTCGATTATCTTGCCCCGGCCGCCCGTCTCGCTGCGTTTTAGGTTCGCGTTTATGCGGGCGATGAGCTCCTTCATGCCGAAAGGCTTCGTCACGTAGTCGTCGGCGCCGGCCTCGAACCCGCGGACCTTGTCCTCCTCGTCGTCTTTGGCCGTGATCATCACGATCATCACGCGCTGGTCGCGCTCGCGGATCCTCTCGCACACCTCTATACCAGATTCACCAGGGAGCATGATGTCGAGCAGGATCAGGTCTGGCCTCAACTTCCTCGCCATCCTCAAGGCGTCGGCGCCGCTTGTCGCCTGGCTCACCCCGAAGCCATTGCGGGAGAGGTTGTAGGCAAGGGTGCCCATGATCACCTCGTCGTCCTCGACTATCAGGATCTCCGCCGTGCTGGTTATCAAAGCATCCACTCCTGTCGGATATCCGGCCCTAGGCTACAGCCAGTATAGATGCTGCTCTTACAGGGTTCATTCTTTTAACCCCGTTTTAACGGAGGGGCCCTGGGCCGGGAGCGCCAGCGTCGTCAGCGGCGCTTTGTGGGACCGTTTTCCGGCCTGCCTGGTGTTGGCGGATAATTCGCTCTGCGGAGCCCTGAGTCAGCGCGGCCAGCATGGCGGCCCTTCCCCTGCTGGCCCATCCTTTGACCGTACCGTCGGGGACGCCGAGCGCCTCGGAGACCTCGGCGCAGGAGAGGCCCTCCATGTGGCGCATTACCATGGCTGCGCGATGCTCGGCCCTGACGTTGCCGAGGGCCACCCGGATCTCCCCCCGGCGTTCCGCGTCGAGCGCGGCCTCCTCGGGATCACCGTCGCCGCCCGAAGGCTCAGTGAGATGCACCAGCTCCTCGTCGACCTCGCGCGTCCTGCGGCGCGACTCTTTGCGTCGGACGCTGAGGCAGGTGTTGACCGTGACCCTGTAAAGCCAGGTAGAAAAGGCGCTATCTCCCCTGAAGCTCTTCATGTTCGCCCAGACCCTGACCCACACCTCCTGGCTCGCGTCCTGGGCCTCCTGGCCCCCAAGCATGCGAAGCGTCACCCCGCGCACGAGGGCCGAATGGGCGCGGACCAGCTTCGAGAACGCCTCGACGTCGCCGCGGGAGGCGCGTGCGATCAGAGCCTGATCTTCGGTGCTCATCGAGGGTTTTCCTCTCTCGGAATCGTCCGTACGCAGCGAAGGCAGCCAGGATGCCGGACTGGGGTCTCGCATGGCTCTAGCTGGCCCCTGGCATCGACCATCGCTGTCATCAGCAAGAGACGTTCACGACAGGTCTCCATTACCCTCCACGGCCTTCAGTACCTCACGCAGCAGACCGCCGGCGAGTTCCTCGCCGCCAGGATTCACTATCCAGTTGATCCCGTTCCCTCCCGGTATCGTCGCGCTCCTCACCCTCGCGCAGATTACGTACGTCTCGAGCTTCGCATCCTCGCCGTAGTGGCGGGTGAGATGGTCGAGCAGCGTGCTCACCGAGTTGTTGAACAACGACAGGTCTACAGCCATTCGTACCCCCGTTTCCCTTTTCCGGTCATCCTGACCCTCATACTACTCTGAAAAGCGCCTGGACTGCCACAAACAACACGAGACCGGGATCGGCGAGGAAGGACGCGCCCGCCGCCGCTACAATGCTATCCGGGCTAGTGTGGAGGAGGGGACGGACTTGGAGACGAGCGTAGAGACCGTGAGGGTGCACACCGAGCGTACCTTCGCGATCGCCCGCAGCTCGGCAGACACTTTCGAGCGGGTAATCTTCGAGATGTCGGAAGACGGTGCCACGGGAAGGGGCGAGGCAGCCCCCACCAGCCACTACGGCCAGGACGCGGAAGGGGTGGCGGCGGCTTTAGAGGGCGCCGAGGTCGTGGACCCTTGGGACATCGAGGGCGCCCTCGCGCGCAACGGTGCGATGCCCCCTTCTGCACTAACGGCCCTCGACAACGCCATGCACGATCTCGTGGCAAGGAGGCTCGGCGTGTCTGTCTACCGTTTGCTCGGGCTCGCCAGGCCAGAACCTGTCTCGGCATACACCCTGGGGATTGCCGACAGGGAGACGACTGTCGCCTACGCGAAGAGGCTGCGGGCGCACCGCATCCTGAAGGTAAAGGTCGGAGGATGGAACGACATCGAGACGCTCCGGGCCGTGAGGGAGTCATCGGAGGCGGATCTCTGGGTAGACGCCAACGAGGCCTTCTCCCCCGAGGAGGCCGTCGAGGTCGTGACGGAGCTGAAGGAGATAGGTGTCAGCATGATCGAACAACCCGTCCCTGCCTCTGCCGGTCCCGAGTCCTTCCAGAAGGTGACGGAGGCGGCATTTCCGGTACCGGTGATCGCAGACGAGAGTGCCGTCACGGCCGGGGACGTTCCTGGGCTTGCAGGAAGTGTCAGCGGGGTCAACGTCAAGCTCGCCAAGTGCGGTGGGATCCGGCGCGCGCTGGAGATGATCCACACGGCCCGCGCCCACGGTATGCTCGTAATGCTCGGCTGCATGGTCGAGACTTCGCTCGGCATCTCGGCAGCGGCCCAGATCTCGGGCCTCGTCGACTTCGTCGACCTCGACGGCGCGATGCTCCTCGCCGACGATCCCTACTCGGGACCGATCTACGAGAACGGCCGCATCCTTCTGCCCGAGGAGCCTGGCCTCGGGGTAGACCCGCGATGATCGATACCGGGGCTCCTGAGCGGCGGTACGCGGTCCTGGCCGAGGGCTGGTTCGCAAACCGCTCCGCCAAGACGGCCCACGGCCTTGTCCGCTACGGCAAGGACGAGGTGGTCGCCGTCATGGACTCGACGCTCGCAGGCGGGCGTGTGGCCGACATCTTGCCCGACCTCGGGCGCGACGCGCCCATAGTCGGAACGCTCCAAGAGGCGCTCGAGCTCGCGCCGACCTCCGTACTGGTCGGACTCGCCCCCGCAGGCGGGAAGCTGCCAGAAGAGTGGATGGAGACCCTGCTGGCCGCGGCAGAAGCGGGGCTCGAGATCGTCAGCGGCCTCCACCAGCGGCTCGCCCCCGAGTTTCCCGGCAAGCCCGTCTGGGACGTGCGGGAGCCGCCAGAGGGCATCCCACTCTTCTCGGGGGAGGGCTTCGAGGTCGGGCCCAAGGTCGCGCTCACCGTAGGTACCGACAGCGCCATCGGCAAGATGACGGCGACCCTGGAGATCGCGCGCACCGCCAGGGAGGCCGGCCACTCCGCCGAGTTTGTCCCTACGGGACAGACAGGCGTCGTCATCGCGGGGTGGGGCCTCTGCGTCGATGCCGTGGTCTCGGACTTCGTCGCAGGCGCCTCCGAGCAACTGATGCTCGAGGCGGCAAAGACCTCGCCCGACCTCATCCTCGTCGAGGGTCAGGGTTCCCTGGGACATCCGGCGTACTCGGCGGTGACGCTCGGCCTCATGCACGGCTCCTGTCCCGACTGCTTGATCCTGTGCTCAGCAGACCCGCACGAGGAGGTCTTCCGTGGCGTCCCCCGCCCCTCCCCAGCCCGCGTGGCCCGCCTCTACGAGGAGGTCGCATCCCTCATCAAACCAGCGCCCGTCGTCGCCGTTAGCCTCAACACCGCACGGTTGGACGAAAACGAATCCCAAGAACTCATCGCCGCCATCGCCGACGAGACAGGTCTCCCCACCGCAGATCCCTTTAGGAGCTCGGCGGCACCCATCCTCGAAGCCGTACTTGAGGCGCCGAAGACCAAGGCCATAGGCCTCTAAAGCGAGTGGGAGACGTATCGACCCTCTGCCGATCGCGCATTCGGCGCTGAACGAGAACGAGAAGCTGAAAAGCTGAAGTGCTGACATGCTGAAATGCTTGCACTTATGTTAAGATCTCGGCGTGGCACGATGCTTGACGCTCAACGCGAGCTATGAGCCCGTGGCCCTGGTAACGGTCAAGAGGGCTATCGTCCTCGTCGTCTCCGAAAAGGCCGAGATCGTCGAGGCGAACCTGGATCGCCGCTTCCGGTCCGAGCGGGCCGAGTACCCATACCCGCTCGTGATCCGGCTCGTCAAGTACGTCGAGATACCCCGCCGTCTGCGCAAGCACGTGACGAACGCGATCCTTTTCGCGCGCGATAACTACCGTTGCCAGTACTGCTCGAAGCACCGAAACGACCTCGGACGCCGTGACCGCCTGACCCGCGACCACGTCAAGCCGATCTCGCGCGGCGGCGCGAACACCTGGGACAACGTCGTGACCGCGTGCACCAAGTGTAACGCGAGGAAGGGCAACCGCCTGCCGATGGAATGCGGCATGTACCCAAAGAGCACACCAAAAGAGCCGCGCTACGTAGTCATGGTGTGGTACTCGCGCGAACTCAACGAGGTCCAGCGCCGGTACGTAGACCAGTTTTACGGAGGCCTGACGGCCTCCTAGCATTTCAGCTAGTCAGCAAGCCTGCTTCGCAGGCTTGTCAG
>JACCSM010000353.1 GCA_013698525.1 Rubrobacteraceae bacterium | reverse complement strand
GGAGGAGACGCTCCCGGTCGGTCACGGTGCCCCTATCGTCCATTTCCAGGCGCCAGAGGCTCTCGCCCCGCAATGCCGTTACAAAGAGGTCGCCCTCCCACTGGGGGATGGCGCCGTCTACCAGGATTTCGGCCCCGCTCGGGGACGCTTCGGAGGTAGGCCAGACCGTGATCGGGTCGACGAACCCCCGGTCTTCACCGCCCTCCCCCTCGACCTCCGGCCAGCCGTAGTTCTCGCCGGCCTCGATGCGGTTGGTTTCGTCCCACGTGTTTTGTCCGAACTCGCTCGCGAACAGATGTCCCTCCGCGTCCCAGGCGAGGCCCTGCACGTTGCGGTGCCCGAAGGAGTAGACAGGGCTGTTCGGGAACGGGTTGTCTTCCGGGACGGAGCCGTCGGGGGAGATTCGAAGGATCTTGCCTCCAAGGGAGCCGCGGTCCTGGGAGTTCGCGGTGTCGCCGGCGTCTCCGGTGGTGACGTAGAGCATCCCATCTGGGCCGAACTCTATCCTGCCCCCGTTATGGTAAGAGTTGACGGGGATGCCGGTGAGCACGGGCTGGGGATCCTCCCCGATCCTGAACCGCACCACCCGGTTGTCCGTCTCCGTCGTAGTGTAGGCGTACACGTAACGGTCCCTCTCGTACCGCGGCGAGACCGCGACACCCAGCAGGCCGCCCTCCCCGACGCCCCCCTCGGGCAACGTCTGGACCTCCCGCGCCTCCCCGGAAGGACCCATCCTGAGGATACGCCCGGAGTCCCGCTCGGTGACAAGGGCGTCGCCATCCGGCAGAAAGGCGAAGGACCACGGCACCCGCAAGTCCGTCGCCAGCGTGCTCACCTCGACCCTCGTCGAAGAGGGGCGTTCGTTCCCGGTCGTCCCGGAGCCGGTCGTCGTACCGTCCCCGGAAGCGGTGTTCTCCGTATCCTCCGCCCCACCCGTCTCGATCGGCCGGGGATCCTCCCCCTCGGCCCCGGACCCCCCGGTCGAGGTGCCGCACCCGGATAAAGCCATCACCAGCGTGGCGACGAAAACCAGCGCCGAAACCCGAACTTTGCCCGCGTAATCCGCGCCGTGCATCAGACCAACCCTCTTCTTACCGATGGGACGAACGGGATTATATTGCGTCCGTCCGACTTACGGTTTCAGGGATGTGAGCGCTGCCACCTCCCCATCGGTGAGGCGCAGCCCGGCGGCGACGTTCTCTTCGAGGTGCCCGACCGAGGAGGTGCCGGAGATCGGGAGCATCGGGCCGGGTGCCGTGGCGTCCATGTTCTAGAATCACGGGCTGAGGGCGAACAGAGAGGCGGCACCGGTAAGCGACGACGCAAAGAGACCTTTGGCCCGCGGCGGTTTGAGGACGCTCCTCGACGGGCGGCGGCCGCTGCTCGGCGCCGCCTTCCTCGGGGGGTACGCGTGGTCCACCTTCGCGCCCGGCTCGTTCGGGACGGCGCTTTTTCTGGGCATGGGGGCGGTGCTGTTCGCGATCTCGGTGCCGTGGTCGAGCTCGTTTCACCGCGCGTTCGCGCTCGTCGCCCTCGTCGCGCTCGGGGCGACCGTGCTCACGGGGCGGTTCGTCGTCGGAGACTTTCTCGAAGGGATGCCGACGTACTTCGGGATCGTGGCGGTGTTGCTCGTGCTCAGCACGGCTGGATACCCGATCCGGGCGGCGCGCTACGGGACGCAGATCCGGGCGCTCGTGGCGGCGCTCACCCGGCGCGGCGTCGGCGTAAAGGCGACGAGCGGGGTCCTCGGGCACGTCCTTGGCGCGGTCCTCGACGTCGGGGCGTTCGTCCTCATCGACGTGATCACGGGCAGGGCCGCCCCCAAATCACGCCTGGACGCCCTGAAGTGGGCCGGCCGCGCGTTCTCCTTCGCCCCCCTCTGGACGAACCTGAACGTCTTTACCGCCACCACGATCGTCCTGACCGGCGTCTCCTACCCGAGCCTTTTGGCCGCCACCGTCCCCTTCATCCTCCTCGGCCTCGCCGGGACGGTCCTGGTCGCCCAGCGGGAAGAGGGCGACACGGCGGACATCCCCGGGGCCCCGCTCGACCGCGGGGCGGCGGCGGTCCTCCTCTACCCCGTCCTCCTCGTCGCCGCCGTCGCCCTCGTGAACATGCTCTTCCCCCGCCTGACGCTCACGGCCGCCATCGCCGTCACGGTGGCCGTCATAGTCATCCTGATCGCCGCCCTCGCAACCGCCCTGACCCGGCGGACCTCTCCCCTGCACCGCCTCGCAGACGAGACGCGCGGCTCGCTCTCCTCCTCCCACTCCGAGTTCGCCCTCTTCGGCTCGGCCGGGATACTGGTGATCTCGCTGCAGGCTTTGGGCGCGCTGGCGCCGCTCGGGGTCCTACTGTCGGCCCTCCCCCCCGTCCTCGTCGCGCCGGCCCTCATGGCGCTCATGGCGGCCGGCTTCGTCGCCGGCATCCACGTCATTCCGATGGTCCTTCTCCTGGACGCGGCCTTCCCCCTCGACGCCGGCCCCTCACCGGTCCTGTGGGCCGTCGCGATCCTGCTCGGCGCCCAGTCCACCCTCCTGCTCACCCCCTTCTCGAGCGCGGTCACCATGCTCTCCCGGCTCACGGGCCTCCACCCGCTGGAGGTCGGCCCGAAACGGAACTGGCGCTTCGGCCTCGCCGTCGGCGCCGGGGCGCTGCTCTACCTGGGCCTCCTCTCCGCGCTGCTCCTCTAGCGCCGCCCCACGTCCCTGCGCGGGTCTCGCAATATTCGTGACAGTGACCGCAAAATCTTCTACGATGCGGGCGCGTGGAAAGAGGTCGCGAAGATGGAACCTTTGGCGCGAACGGCCTTGGCGGAGCCTAACCGTACATCTGTCCCCAAAACGGACGACGGGGTACTGCGCGTCTCGCTGCTGGGACGTTTCGAGATTTCGGTGGGGTCTCGGGTCGTCGGGGAGCAGGCGTGGCGGCTGCGCAAAGCCGCGAGCCTCTTCAAGCTTCTGGCGCTCGCGCCCTACCACCGCCTCCACCGCGAGCAGGCTATGGAGTTGCTGTGAAGATGCCGAGAAAGGGACGGCAAGTTGACAAGGATCGTGTTCTGCAAGGCGATGTAGGCGTCGTCCTACGAGCCGGGGATCAGTACGTACAGGCCGATGGCGACGAAGTGGCACACGCTGCCGAGGAGCACGAAGA
>JACCSM010000328.1 GCA_013698525.1 Rubrobacteraceae bacterium | reverse complement strand
GCGCTCGGTTGCCCTCAGCGGACGCAGTGGCTGAGCTATCGGTCGTGCCATAACTTCGCTCCCAACGATTCGGTGGTCGGGGTAAGTATCTTCCAATGCCAGCTAATATGGCAACTGACCCACTAGGCCGTGTGGGACTGCCTAGAACCGTCCGGTTTCACGACCTACGCCACACCGCAGCGACCTTGCTGCTGGGGCGGGGCGTACATCCGAAACTTGTACAGGAACTATTGGGGCATTCGTCCATCGCAATTACGCTGGATAGGTACTCGCATTGGATTCCGTCTATGGGCGAACAGACAGCCGCCGCGATGGAAGCCGCGCTGTCCTGACTCTAAGCCGTTCGGGTTGGTGTCAAACTGGTGTCAATAGGACGTGATCTAACGCCACACTCTTACGTTTTACCTGCAAATCGCCAGGTTTTTGCGACTGGCCTGCACAATGGACCATAACCCGTTATTGTACCGGAAGCCGAAAACCACAGGTCGCACACAGACCGGGAGGAGTCGGAGGTAGGAGATGCTCGACGAGTCGGTATTCAAGGCCTACGATATCCGTGGCGTTTATCCTGAGAGCCTGGACGAGGGCGTGGCCAGCGACATCGGCCGCGCGTTCGTTGCGCACCTGGATCTCTCGGGCTCCCGCGTCGTCGTAGCCCGCGACATGCGCCTCTCGGGCGAGGCGCTGGAGAAGGCCTTTATACAGGGGGTCACGGAGGCTGGCGCCGACGTACTCGACCTCGGACTGGTCTCGACCGACGCGCTCTACTTCGCCGTAGGGCACCTTGAGGAGCCTGGCGGGGCCATGGTGACGGCCTCGCACAACCCCAAGGACTACAACGGCTTCAAGCTGTGCATGGAGGAAGCGATCGCCCTCTCGGGGGAGGCCGGGCTTGGCGAGATCCGTGACCTCATCGTCTCGGGGGACCTCCCCGACCCGGCGGAATATCCGGGTTCCGTGGAGGAGACGGACATAACCGTAGATTACGCGAAACATTGCCTGAGCTTCATAGACACGGAGGGCCTGAGACCGCTCAAGATCGTGATCGATGCCGGCAACGGCATGGCGGGTAAGATGGTCCCACCCATCTTCGAGCACCTCCCTTTCGAGTACGTCCCGATGTACTTCGAGCTCGACGGCTCCTTCCCGAACCATCCACCGAACCCGATCGAGCCCGAAAACGTCAGAGAGCTGCAGGAGCGTGTGGTCGCAGAAGGGGCGGACTTCGGGGTCGCCTTCGACGGCGACGCAGACCGATGCTTCATTATCGACGAGAAGGGCACGACCATCTCGGGCGACCTGGCGGCCACTCTCATAGCAAAGAACGTGCTCGAGAAGGAGCCGGGCGCGACCATACTGTATAGCGCTGTCTGCTCGAAGGCCTTCCCCGAGCTCGTCGAGCACGAGGGCGGGAAGGCTATAAGGACCAAGGCAGGCCACTCCATCATCAAGCCGCAGATGAGAAAGCACGATGCGGCCTTCGGCGGAGAGCACTCAGCCCACTTCTACTTCAGGGACAACTACTTCGCCGACTCAGGCATCATCGCCATGCTAACCATCGCCGAGCTCGTCGGCCGCCAACAAGAGCCTGTCTCCAGCCTCCTCGCCCCCATCGACCCATACATCCGCTCCGGCGAGATCAACTCCGAAGTAGAAGACCAGAAAGCGACCCTGGATAAGGTCGAGGACCACTATTCGAAGAACGAAGAAGCGAAGGTAGACCACCTCGACGGCCTCACAGTCGACCTGGGCTACTGGTGGTTCAACCTCCGCCCCTCGAACACCGAACCCCTCCTCCGCCTCAATGTGGAGGCGGAAGACAACGCGACGATGGAGCGCCAACGCGACGAGTTGCTCAACCTCATCCGAGGTTGAGTCGCTTGTCAGCACTTCAGCTTGTCAGCTGTCAGCTTCGCTTCGGCCATTAGGAAGAACCGTAGGTAAAGGAAACGCCCCGTCGTATTGACGGGGCGTCTGTACTACGAGCGACTGCTGACTGGCTGACAAGCCGCTGCAAGCGGCGTGCTGACCGGCTGAAATGCTGACTAGCTTACACTTATCAGGTTTCGCACTTCGCGTACGCCTTCGACCTGTTGGGTGATCTCGCCCGCCGCCAGCTTGGCGTCCTCTGAGGGCGCGACCCCGCGCAGCTCGGCAATCCCGTCATTAACCTCGACGTTCACCCGTGGCATCTCCGCGGTGCGTGGGTCCTCACCCATGTGGGTTCGGATGCGCTGTTCTATCTCCTCTTGCTGTTCGCCTACACCCTCGACGTCACCATGCTGCCCGCCAATCAGTGGCCCAGACGAGGGGTCCGAGTAATCTCGCTCGGCGCCGGTGCGGTTCGCATCTCCCGGACTCTGGTGGCCTCCGCCGCCCGCCGTCCCCGTCGGGGTGCCGCTACCCCAGGTCGCACCCCGTTCACCTGCAGGGCTCCCTGGGTCGGGAGCATGGGGGCCGGTCGTACCCGTGTAGGACGAGGACTCGCCCGATGTTTCGCCTTTCTTGGAACGCGCGATGGCGGCCCCGATGGCGAGCCCGATCAGGATGAAGAATCCGTACTTGAGATACCGGGACTTCTTCGGCTCCTGGGAGCTCATCGCCTGGCGGATCAGCCTGGCCTCACCCTTGCCGAGCTTCCACACGGCTTTGCCTGCGGTCCTGCCGGCCACGGGCGCCACCCTCGCTCCTACCTTCGCGCCAGCCCTGGCAGCCTTTCTCTTCTTGCGTGCCATTCACTACCTCCATCTTCGCGGAGTTGGTTTCTCGAAACAACGAGATACCCCGAAAGGCCCGTTCGGAAACAGCACGGGGACGAGCGCCGTCGCGTGGATCGGGGCTTCAGATGCCACTCTATCCGTTCCGGCGCAGTTTGGGGACGAGGGTGAGCCTCCTGTAGCGCATTCTCCTCTCGTTCAGCGGGTTCTCGAACTCGGCCTCGCGGGCGAACCCGACCTCTCCTGTGGCGGCGGCCTCGACGAGGGCGGCCAGGTCTTCTTTCTCCGAGGGCGAGAGGCCATCAGCGTCGTTCTCCCGCTCGAAGAGCCTGACCCGCCGCGCGAATGAGACGAAGATGCTACAGGGCTCGGGGCAGGGGATCTCACCCTCTCCCCGGTCTACTTCGAGCGGCGTATCTTCGTCGACGTCCCAGAGGGTCTTCTTGAGGCATACCGCATCCTCGCAGCAGGCAAGGGCAGCGTCGAGCACCCCCTCGTCCGAGAGCCGCTGAACCCTTTTATAGATCCCGCTCTGCCTCGCCGCGTTCTCCCTGAAGCTCGTGAGATCCAACCTCCCCTCCCTGTTGAGGTACCAGTGGACTACGCCGGCAGGATAGAGGTAGTTCATCGCGGTTACGAGTCCGCGTGCGTCAGCGACCCTGAGCTCCCAGCCGCGCCGCAGGTTAGGGGAGCTCTTCAGCGGCCTGTAATCTCCGCCTTCGGTGAGCTTGGCGATCTCTCGCGCCGCACGCGGGTCCTCGCTGACCCTGAGGCCGGCCTCTCGCGCGTCGTCGGTGTGACGCAGCGAGTATCCAAAGGGTGGGGCAGGGCGTACGATCACCTGCCCGAAGACGCGCCCATCGGGCGCACCATCGACCCACGCTGCGAAGGCCTCGCGCGAACCTGCCGACGCGTTCTCGACTCTCAGCCGCCCGGAGCGGGCCTCAGACAAGGTGCTGCTCCGTCATCGTCTCACGGGCGCGGGCTGCTATGAGGTTCGCCATGGAAGGATGCGTTCCGACAGGGGCGCCGTAGTAGATCGTCTTTTCGTCGCGGACAGTCACCTCGCCGGTCAGGCCGAGGTCCTCGGGGATCGTCTCGCGGGTATGCCAGCCTTCCGCGATAAACAAGGGGATCAGGATCACGTTCTCAGCCTCGACACCATCGACGACCCGACCTATTTCGGGGGCTTGATCCAGGAACCCGACCTCGACGAGGTCGTAGATACCGCGCTCCCTGATGCGTCCGGCGTTCAGGTAGATGACGCCGCCTGAATTCTTGTTCAGGTCGGTCCCGTGGCCGAGCAAGACGAGGGCCGTGCGCCCCGAGACCTCCCTTCCGCGCATGAGGTCTTCCGTACGCTCCAGGATGACGTCAGGCATCCCCTCGAAGGTGCCAAGGGGTCCTGCGTAGCGGACGGTCTTCCCGCCCTTCCTTGAGACGGGTCCCGTAAGGCCTAGCTCCCTCGGGATGACCTGCTGGGTGAAATATCCTTCGGAGATAAAGGCAGGGACGATGTAGACATCTTCCGACTCGACGGTGTCGAGCACGTGGCGCATGGAAGGCTCCTCTTTCCAGAAGCACTCGACGACCTCGTCGAACTCTCCTGTCTCCCTGATACGGCCTGCGTGCTCGTAGACGGGCAGGCTAGAGTCTTCGTTGAGGTGCGAACCGTGTCCCACGATGACGAGAGCCCTCATGTTCCTCCTCTACGGCCGATGTGCCGGCAGATTCTACCAATCGGGAGAGTGGGCCGGGCGAAAGGCTTCACCTTCCCGTGGCCGGCCTGACCCTGTGACTCAGGGCATCGGGACCGTACTCGAGGGCGACGAGGAAGGCTGCTGCTATGACAGGATACTCGGTCGTGGTCGGAGAGAGGCGGGGGTCGGCGCGCAGCAGGCCGCCGAGGTTGGCTATCCCCTCGAGGCCGCGCCTCGAGTGGACGCCTCCGGCCTTCAAGACCCCGTGCGCCATGCGGGAGACTTCCTCGGCCTCCTGGCGGCCTGCGCGGCCGGCCACATCGAGGTCGGGCACCTCCGAGAGGACCTCCATGTAAGACTGGACCAGGGCGCCGCGGACGGAGTCTGCGCGGGAGAGGGCGGAGAGCAGCGCCGGCCTGGCGAGCTCGCGGGTGACCTCGAAGTCCCTGGCGTACTCTCGGGCCATTGCGTGGCGCGACGCCGAGAAGCGCATGGCGTCGCGGAGCGTGGCGTCCTTGCCGGCCCCGAGGGCGTAAGACAACGCACCGGCGAGGGCCTCCTCGCCGCCGGCTATTTCGAGCGCCCGGGCAAACGGAGCTATCTCGTCGTGACCGAGTCCTGCGAGGACGCGGGCCGATGGTTCTTCGCGTAAAGCGCCGCGGGCGAGTGGGGCCAGATATCCAGCAGCCCGCGGATCCGCGAAGCCGGCAAAAGAGATCGAGGAGACAGTAGCCTCGAGTACCGTCTCCCCCACGCCCCGACGGCCCGACCCGCCAAGGGCATCCCTGACGGATAGCACGGAGAGCATCTTGGACTCGTGCGCGATGCGGCCGTCGAGGTAGCGGGATCCCGTCCCTGGAGTGGGGGCGCTGTAGACGAGCATCATGGCCGTCGCGGCGCACGCTGCCACAAGACCTTCGGGTACAAACTCCGTGCCTTGAGGCCCCATCAAGCCTAGAGCGCCCTGTCCAGTATGATCCCCTCACTACCAACGTCCGCCGACACGAGCACCTCCTGCATAGTTACAGACGCCCATTCTAACCCGAGGCTGCTACCTCTCCCCACAGACGAAGTAATATACTCGTCGCCATGGATCACGCACCCCATTCCCCGGAACTGCCCGGCTCCTGCCGGCGTAGAGTCGATAGAAGCCACGGTGGATAGGATGGTGCTCCGCGGAGGAGGATTTTGAACACCGCCAAAGGCACCTCTCTCATACCTGAGGACGCGTTCGAGAAGGGCACACGGGAGGGTACTCTGGGCGCCGAGGAGGAGCTGTGGCTCGCCGATCCTGAGACCTTCAAGCTAGCCGACGGGGCACAGAAGATTCTGTCCCTCGAGCCCGAAACCAGGTTCTCGGGGGAACTCATAGACTGCGAGATCGAGTCGAATACGGGTGTGCACGAACAACCCGCAGGGGTCTTCGCCGACCTCCTCTCCCGCAGGCGCCGCCTGCTCGCGCACGCAGAGCGGCTGGGCAGGGTTCTCGGCACCAGCGGGACCCACCCGATCGGAGATTGGCGGGAACAGGAGATCATCGACAAGCCCCATTACCAGCGCCTCAAGAAGAAACTGGGGTGGTTGATCCGACGCAACAACACGTTCTCCTTACACGTCCACTATGCTGTGCAGGGTCGCGGAAAGGCCGTGTACCTCTTCAATCGCCTGCGCGAGTACGTGCCGCACATGCTGGCGCTCTCGGTCAACTCTCCTTTCTGGCAGCGCGAGTATACGGACATGCACTCGGTGCGCGTCCTGATGTTCTCGCGCGCCTACCACCGCGCCGGCCTCCCCGGGCCATTTGGCTCCTGGACAGAGTACACGGACTACATAGACTACCTCGGGCGCGCCGACCTCATAGACACCCTAGGGGAGATCTGGTGGGACGTGAGGCTCCACCCCGGGCTCGATACCGTCGAGATAAGGGCCTTCGACGCCCAGACAGACCCGGCCCGCAACGAGGCCCTCATCGCCCTTGCCGCGGCCTTGTGCGACATGCTTGCCCTCGAGTACGACTCGGGCGCGCCGATGCCCGTCATCCCGAACCGCGAGATCGAGGAGAACAAGTGGAGCGCCCAACGTTACGGCCTCGAAGGCATCTTCATAGACCATAAGACCCATGAACCCGTCGAGACCCGTACCGCCGTAGAGACGCTCGTGGCCAGGCTCTCCGAGGCAAGCACCAGGGAGCTCTCGGGGCTCGAGCGCGTTCTCGGCGAGCCGACCGAATCCGTGCGCCAGCTAGAGGTGTGGCGAGAGACGGGATCCACCCTCGAGGTCGCCAGGGACCTGGTCGCGAGGACCTCTTTGTAAGCTTTTCGGCTTGTCAGCTTTTGGTTTCGCAGCGGGTAAAGACTCGTGCAAATCGCTCTAGCGCTGCTATTTCCCAAGCACCCTGCGCTTGGCCTGGTTCACGACGATCTTCCTGACCCTCGGGTTCTTCAGGGCCTTGATGGCCACGTGACGCGCCGTCTTGCTCTTGATCAGTTTTAGGGCGATAGCCTTCTTCACGACTTGCCTCTCCTTCGGGTTCTCTGTTACGCGGTTTTACCGGGATCGCGGCGGAGCGCCTTCTCACCTCCGGTCAGGTCGCTCGGTCTATCTCGGTGTGGTACCTGCTGCCCAAACGTCCACCCAGAAAGCCGCCGAGAAGCGCAATGAGCACGGCAGCCAGGCCGGTGACGATGCCTACGAGGCCGGCTTCGGCCAGATTCCTGGCCGTAGACAGCACCCCGTCGACTATGTTGGCGATGCGCCCGGCTGCCCCGTCGGGCAGGAAGCCACTGAAGACCAGTGCGGCCAGGGCGAGGATCAGAACCAGGATAAACGTCCAGACAAACACCATCGCCCCGTTGCGGCCCCCGTCGAAACGCGCGAGGCGGCCGGCCACGTACCCGCCGAAGAAATAAGTCAGGAAGATCAAGACTCCGAGCAATGCGAGACCCGTGATGGCCGAGGCCCCGATCTGCCCGCCCGAAAGGTCAGGCGCTATGCCGAAAGGGACGAGCCCGAGCCCGGCGATGGCCGAGAAGACCGCCCCGAGGACGATGGCAAAGACGAGCCCGAGAAAGCTCGCCAGCCAATCAACACCCCCGTACATGTCCCTGAGCCGGTCCTCACGCTCCTCCGCTTGCTCGAAGTAACCCCTCGGGTAGGGAGTCGCCCCCCTGGTCGTGTCGGGGTAGCCAGACGCCCTGACAACGCGGGTCTCCTTCTCCTGGGGCGCCCTTTGAGTCTCGGGAGACTCAGCCTCCTCCCCACCCGACCGGATCTGGCGCGTGGCCTCAGGGTCGTTCTCGGTGGGCACACGGCGCGTCTCATCGTTATCTCCCAGCGGACCCGTTCTGCGGCGCTCCTCGCGACCTTCTTCCGGCCTGTCGGTCATCTCTGCCCCTTTGCGTCAAATCGTCGGCCAACCGTCTGTAGTACAGTTGTAGATTCTACCCTGCACGCGTCCTGGACACCCACGAGGCCGACCAGACGCAGCCATTAGGAACCGGGCCAGGGTTCGTTTTTGTACATCAGGCCGAGAATCGGGCCGGATCGCGCCGCCTGGCTTGTACGCGCGGCCATATGCAAAGGGTGCTGCCCTTCATATCATGGCGGGTGTTGCAGGTAAGTCCCTACCCTGGGGCTGAGAGAAGAACGAATATCCGAGGAGGTAAGCTTGGAGACCGCTGACAGGCAGAGCGTGTTGCAGCAGGCACAGGAGAACAACGTACAGTTCATCCGGCTGTGGTTCACCGACGTGCTAGGGACGCTCAAGAGCTTCGCGATCACGGTCGAGGAACTAGAGGACGCCCTTGACGGGGGCATGGGCTTCGACGGATCTTCGATCACGGGCTACCAGGACATCGAGGAGTCCGACATGATAGCCATGCCGGATCCCTCGACGTTCCAGGTCATCCCCTGGAGCCCGCAGGAGGCGCCGACGGCGCGCATGATCTGCGACGTAAGGACGCCAGAAGGCGACCCCTACGTCGGCGACCCACGCCACGTTCTCAGGCTCGCCCTGGAGCGGGCTGGCGAGATGGGTTTCGATAAGTTCTACTGCGGGCCTGAGCTAGAGTACTTCTACTTCAGGGACTCCAAGGGCACCGAGCCGCTCGACTACGGCGGCTACTTCGACCTGACGACCCTCGACGCGGCGACGGCCTTGAGGCGTGAGACGGTACAGTCTCTTCAGCAACTCGGCATAAAGGTCGAGTACTCCCACCACGAGGTCGGCATCTCCCAGCACGAGATCGACCTCCGCTTCGACGACGCCATGGCGATGGCCGACAAGGTGATGACGTACAAGACGGTGGTCAAAGAGGTCGCCACCCGCCACGGCGTCTACGCCACGTTCATGCCCAAGCCTTTGAAGGACCAGAACGGCTCGGGGATGCACACCCACCAGAGCCTGTTCTCGGGTGGCAAGAACGCCTTCTTCGATGCGGACAACGAGTATTACCTCTCGAACGAGGCGCAGGCTTTCATCGCCGGCCAGCTCCGTCACGCGCGCGAGATCAGCATAATCTTCGCCCAGTACGTGAACTCCTACAAGCGCCTGGTCCCCGGCTACGAGGCGCCTGTCTACATCGCCTGGAGCCGCCGCAACCGCTCTGCACTGGTCAGGGTCCCGCTCTACCACCCAGGCCAGGAGAAGGCTACGCGCATGGAGCTCCGCTGCCCAGACCCCGCGGCGAACATCTACCTCTGCTTCGCTGCGCTCTTGCACGCCGGCCTCGAGGGCATCGAGAAGGGCTACGAGCTGCCCGAACCGATGGAGCGCAACCTTTACCACCTGACGTCCGAGGAGCGCGAGAAGATGGGCATCCAGAGCCTTCCGGCGGATCTCGGGGAGGCGATCAAAGAGGCCGAAAACTCCGAGCTGCTGCACAAGGCGCTAGGAGAGCACACCTACACCCGTCTCCTGCAGCTCAAGCGCGAGGAGTTCGAAGACTACAGGGTGCAGGTCACGCCGTACGAGCTCGATAAGTTCCTGCCTGTATTGTAGGTTTCAGGCAACAGACTTCAGGTTGGGCGCGGCGAAAGTCGCGCCCCTCGTTCGTGGCGCGGCCCCGGAGGGGTGATTCGCTGAAGCCTGTTGCCGCGGCATGCACGTAGGGGCGGTTCGCGAACCGCTCTGACAACGAACCGCTCTACGGGTCTTCGATGAGTGCAAGCACCTCGGGGAGAAGGTCTCTTGTTGTGCTCATCGCTTCGCTGGCATAGATGGTCTCGTCGCCTGACCAGTCGCCGAAATATCCGCCGGCCTCGCGCAGGATCGGCGGGAAAGGGCCGCAGTCCCAGGGGTTCATGATAGGGTCGAGCATGAGCTCCACCCTGCCTGTGGCGACGAGGGCGTGGCCGTAGGCGTCGGACCAGCCGCGGCTGGCTCCGGCGGCCGAGAGAACCCGCAACCAGGCTTCCCAGCGGCCCTGCTCCTCGAAGCTGGCCGCGCCGGTGTAACAGGCCAGGCCCTGGGCCAGACTCCGTGTGGCTGACACTTTGGCCCTGCGGCCGTTCAGGTAGCATCCCTCGCCGGTGGCGGCGCACACCATCTCGTCGATGGCAGGAAAGTAGGCCGCGCCAACCTCGCAGACTCCCTCTATCTCGAGCCCGATCAGGACTCCGTACAGCGGGAC
>JACCSM010000311.1 GCA_013698525.1 Rubrobacteraceae bacterium | reverse complement strand
CCATGAAGTGCGTGTCCTTCCCGCTTTCGAGCAGCGGTGGCACGAGCGCAAACTGCGAGGCGTCCCCTTCCCCTGTATCACCGAGAACGAGAAATCTGGCCGAATTGAGATCCGTGCGGTCGATGATAAGGTCGTCAGGAACCTCCGCGCTCTCCAGCTGGGCAGCGACCCATCGCCTACGCTCGTCGTTAGTCGGATCGCTCAAGAACCGCGCAATCAGGTCGTTGCGCCGAGCCTGCCACAGCAGTCGGGGGTCCAACCAGGAAAAGTGCCGCCTCCGGCCATCGGAAGGAATGAGCTTCACGAAAGAGCCCGTTTGCCGGCAATCCCAGCCGGCACCCTCGATGGAATCGTGGGAGGACGTACCACGATGTCGGCCTTTCTCTTCGCTCATGCTCTCCCTCGTGATCGTGTCTCGTACTTACCTGCTCTAACCCCGCATCTCGGGCGTCTTACGGCTGAGACCCTGCCTCCGAGGTACGAATAGTCCCACGCCCGAAGAGTCGGCTGGTGAAGTCGTTTGCGAACTTGCTCTCGGGATCGTGCCGCTCTGCAAGGTTCAGGAACTCCGTAAAGGTATCCTGATGTATCCTTGCCAGGTACTCCTGGTCGAAGGTCTCACAAAACTTCCCGAGGTGGGGACGAGCCTCGATCTCCTTTACCAGGTCTTCGGCGGCCGCGTAGTACTTCTCGAAGCCGTGCGAGTCGTTACAGACGAGATCTATCCATGTAGAGCGCCGATCCCGCCCGGCGCCGATCAGGGTGCGCTCTTGTTTCGGCGTGAACCTTACCTCGAAGATCGCGTATGGCAACCCGAGATGGTACATCTCCTCGTACAGCCCGATAAAGCGTCTCGACACCTCGAAGGTGTCCTCGAACGGGACCGTAAACTCCAGTTCCTGGTGAAGGTGGTAGATCGTCCTGTTGAAGGCTTTGTTGCTCTCCAGGATCAGGTGCGACCCGTGTTCGACACCGTAGACGAGGGACGACACAGTGCGCAACAACCCGGTGTAAGCGAGGAGGTTTCCGATCCAGGCGGCACCAAGGGCGTCGACGGAAGTCCGCACGAACTCCCGAAGATCTCCGAGCGGAGACTGCTTCTTGTCCGTGCGGTTCCAGGTATTGACCCTACATTCGTCAGCGAAGGGGAACAGGTACAGGCTCAGGTGGTCGTTCCGCTGCAACAGCCGGTCGAGGTCCTTCTCGACGGAGGCGAGGGTCTTCGTCTGGACCTTCTGCTCTGCGTTGAAGCGCTCGACGCCCTGTATTACGACCTCTGAGATCACCCCTACAGCGCCGATCCCGCCTATTGCCGCCTCGAACAGATCGTCCGACGGCCCACATTCGTGCACCTCACCATTGCCGTCTATCAGCTTGAGACGCACCACTGACTCGCTGACGAATCCCCACTCCCTCCCCGTCCCGTGTACGTCGGTCGAAAGGATCCCCGCGATGCTCTGTGCATCGTGGGAGGGAAGTGCGCTGAACGCGAGTCCTTCGTCGAGCAGCAGGGCAATGACGTCCCGCACCCTTGTACCGCCCTTTACTGCAATCTGCCTTTTGTCCGGGTCCTTCCAGATCAGGCCACTGTAATCATCGAGGGACACCAGGATCTCCTGCGACACGACGCCAGCGTTGAAGGAGTGCCCGGAGCCGAATACTCTCACTCGCCGCACGTTCTTTATCAGCTCGACGATCACTTGCTCTGTAGTAGGCTTTACGAACTTCCTGGGACCATACCGAAAGCGCCTGGCCCAATTCGTGAAGACGCCCCCCTTGACTCTCCCTTCCAGCCACACGTAACGACCCAACGTCACCCCGTTGGCGACGATGTTCACGGTGGTAAACAAAGCGACCCTCAAGTAGCCGAAAAACCTCATCAAAAGGATCTTCCTCCTTGGTCTCCTCTGCCGGTCACATCCTTCCCGGATGAGAACATACCCTGATGAATCCGCGATGAATTTGGGACGAAAGCCAGGGCCTTACTCTACGCTTACGCAGAGCTCGCCGGAGTTCGGGGCAACGAGTATCGCAAGAACAGCTCACCGTCCGCCAGGTGGATAGACACCAGTTCGAGGGCGGGACGGCCGCGGGAAGGGATCTCGGGCCCTCTGAGCAAGGTAAGGGTCTGGGCCGCGGTCCCGCCAAGCAATTCGGGCGCCACAGTGAGGAAGAGCTCGTCAACGAGGTTGCGTGATATCAGGGCGTGGTTGAGGCCAGGCCCGCCTTCGACCACGAGAACGCCTACACCACGCTCGGCTTTGAGGGCCTGCAAGGCTCTATCGAGGTCAACAGCGCCCGTCGAATCCGCAGACGTCCTCATAATCTGCGCGAGCTCGCGCAGCCGTTCGACCACCCCTTGGGGAACTCTATCGGATAGCAGAATCAAGACCTCCTGCTCCTCGGTGGCGACCAGATGGTCTTCGAGTGGGATGTTGCCAGTATGGGTAACGATTATCGCGAGTGGTGGCGGTACACCACCAAGCTCGTCGAGGCCGAGCGAGAGCTTCTCGGCGCGCAGCGTACCCGCGCCGATCATCACGGCGTCGGCCTTGGAACGCAGCGTCCGCATCGTCCTGCGGTCGATTCTGCTCCCCATGCCTGCGGCCTTCCCCTCCATGGCGGTCCTGCCATCCACCGAACTGACCATGTTGACGATCACGTACGGCCTCGCAGAGTCGCCGTGCCAGGGGGGCGGTAAGTTCAGGTCCTCGTAGATGCCTGAGACCTCCCGCCCTGGGGGCGGGTAGAGCCTATGTACCTTCAAACCCTGTAGGGGGCGTACTTACCCGAGGCCGAGCGGGGGAGGCTGACATCCATCCACAGGCCGGAGTCTGTGTTCTCCTGGGCGTGGATCTCCGCCAGGCCGTAGAGACGGCTCGCCGCAGCATAGTCGGCGTGAGGGATAAAGACTCGCATCCTCTCCCTCCTCGAGGCTATCGCGTGGTAGATCTCCTCCACCAGCGCCTCACAGTCCAGGGTGGCGCTTATCGTAACCGCCTGCGGATGGTCCCTACGCAACTCTGCGGCACGCTCCGCCGAGACCAGGTCCATCTTGTTGAGGCACATAATAATGGACCCAGGACCAGCTCCGTTCTCGACCGCCTCAGACAGTGTGCGTGTGACCGTCTGGATCTCCTCCTCCAACTCCTCGCTCGAGGCGTCCGCGCACACGACCGTGACGTCGGCGTCACGGGCCACCTCCAGCGTCGAGGCGAAGGAGTACACCAGTTGCGTGGGTAGCTTCCTTATAAAACCTACGGTGTCGGTGACGACGAAGTCGGGCCACATGCCATCAGGCCCGTTCTTTCTGCCCCCCTCGACGCGACGCGTGGTGGTCTCCAGCGTCTCGAAGAGCCTATCTTTCGTCGACCTACTCGCCCCGCTGAGAGCGTTCAGGATGGTAGTCTTGCCGGCATTCGTGTAGCCCACCAGCGCGACGGTCGGTGGTCCATCCTCTCTAAGACGGGTACCCCGGACGGCCCTGCCTGCCTTCTCCTCCTCGAGCTTTCGGTTTATGGTCGCAATGCGCTCGCGGATGACACGCCTGTCGTACTCGAGCTGTTGCTCGCCAGGGCCCCTGGTGGTGACCCCTCCACCCCCGAGGCGACTCAACTCCGGGTTCTTTCCCTTGACCCTCGGCAAACGGTACTCGAGGTCGGCGAGCTCGACCTCGAGGCGGCTCGCCGCGTCCCTGGCATGCGCCTCGAAGATGCGGATGATCAACTCCGTCCTGTCCACGACGGATACGCCACACGCCTTCTCTAGTACCCTGGCCTGTGAGGCCGTCAGCTCGTCGTCTGCGACAACGAACCGCGCCCCAGTCTCCTCTACCAACTCACGCAACTCTTCGCGCTTGCCACGCCCGAGGTAACCAGTGCCGTCCCTGCGGACCTGCTCGAGTACGCCAGCGACCCCGATCCCAAGGGTGCTCGCCAACCGCCCTAGCTCCGCCACGTGGCGCCTCTCCCCAGCGCCTACCAGTACCGCTCTCTCCTCACTCATATACCGATTATATCATGCATATTATGCAAGTCTTTTTGGTCTTGTGCGCTCTGTACGATGGTTATCCTGGCGCGGCCTTCGAGTGTACGCACCAGCTTGTCGAACCAGCGTATCTGGCGTCGGGCGAGCCGTCTGGTACGGGTCGAAATGAGGTCCTGTGCCTGCGGCAGCGAGAGCGTCCCTGCGAGGTGTCCGGAGAGCTCGCGCACCCCTACGGAGTCCACGACTTGGGGGCTTATGCTCGTTCCAGCCGCGGCCATGTCTTTGAGTCTCTCGGCTTCGTGCAGGCCGTTCAGGG
>JACCSM010000282.1 GCA_013698525.1 Rubrobacteraceae bacterium | reverse complement strand
GAGCAGGCGGAAGCTGGACAGCCCTTCTTCCTCGTCCTCGACAGCTTCGACCCGCACGAGCCGTGGGACCCACCAGAGAAGTACGTATCCCTCTACGACGAAGGCTACGAGGGCCGGGACCCCATCGTGCCCAACTACGGCGCCTCGGACTGGATCGACGAGGAGGAACTGGAGAGGATGAAGGCGCTGTACTCGGGGGAGGTGACGATGGTCGACCGCTGGCTCGGTCGCTTCCTCGACAAGATGGAGTCCACAGGCCGCATGGACGACACCCTGCTTCTCATTCTGGCCGACCACGGCGTGGCCCTCGGCGAGCACGGCTACACGGGCAAGCCGTACGGGGCGCTCTGGCCCGAGCTGACGGACATACCGTTCTTTATCAGGCATCCCGAGGGCAAGGGGGCAGGACAGACCAGCGACTACTTCGCCTCTACCCACGACGTGGCGCCAACGATCCTCGGCGCTGTCGGCCTCCTGCCGTTCGAGCAGATGGACGGTGAGTACCTGAATGTTCTGCTCGAAGGCTCAGAGCCTGGGCCACGCCCTCACTTCACGCTCGGCTACAACGAATACGTATGGACCCGCGACGAGAGGTACGTCATGTTCAGCGTAAACGACCGCTCCGACCCACGGCTATACGACCTCAGGAGCGATCCCGACATGAACCGTGATATCGCCGGAGACAACCCCGACATCGTCAAGCGGATGTTCGACGACTACATCCTAAAGGACGCAGGAGGCTCGCTACCTCGCGTCTGATCCCCGAAACGACCGGGGCTTTCCGTCCTGCCCAAAACCTCTATAATCTGACGCCGTGACTTCGAGACGGGACTTTGAGGAGGAACAAGACCGCGTGCGCGATGAGAAGGTCTCCGACGACGCGCCGACCGCGGAGCAGGTAGACGAGCCGGTCGGACCCAAAGACGACGACACTTACGTCGCGAAGGTCGCGCGCGGCGCCGGCATAAGCACGGCCGGACAGGGGGTCGGGCGTGTTATCGGGTACGTGACCCAGGTCGTAATCGCCCGCCTGCTCGGCGCGCAGTTCTACGGCTTCTATGCTGCGGGCGTCGCGCTCATCAACGGCTTGCAGATCCTCTCCAGGTTCGGCATGGAAAACGGTGTCGTGCGCTACGTCGCCCATTATAGAGAGCACGAGGACGCCGCGCGGGTACGCGGCACCATAGTGATGGCCCTGCTATTCCCGATAGCGTTGAGCCTCGTTCTCTCCGCCGTGCTGTTCTTCGGGGCAGGCTTCATAGCCGACACCGGCTGGCTGCAAGAGAACGGGACCCTGATGGTAGGCGTGTTGCGAGGGTTCGCGTTCGTGCTGCCGTTCTTCGTGTTTATGAGCATGACCGCGTGGGCCACCCAGGGTTTCCAGACCGTGACCTACGCAGCCTACATCCAGCAACTCATACGTCCGGGGCTGTTCCTGGTCTTCGTCGGTGTATGTTACGTGCTCGGGGCCAAGATCTTCGGTGTAATAGCCGCCTACGCGCTCGCGATGTTCCTCGCCGGAGTCGTCGGGCTCTACTACCTCAGGAAGCTCTTTCCTGATCTCTTCGACCGCCGGGCGCAGACCAGGTTCGAGACCAAGGCTCTCTTCGGCGTCTCTATCCCGATGAGCATTACGCAGGGCGCCCAGTACCTCAACAACTTCTCCGCCATCCTGATCCTGGGCGTCTTCGCCGCCGGGGCTCCTGTCGGCATCTTCAACGCCGCCGCGCGAACGGCCACTTTTTTGACTGCAGTTCGTTTTGCCTTCAGCGGCATCTTCTCCCCGATCATCTCAAGCCTCCACGCGAGGCAGGACACAGAGGAGATGGGCAGGCTCTACAAAGACGTGTCGCGCTGGATCTTCACCGGCGCGTTCGCACTTTTCCTGGTGATCGTAGTCTTCGGCCCCGAGGTGATGGGGATCTTCGGGGAGGCGTTCGGGGCGGGCGTTACTGCGCTCGTGATCGTCGCCGTCGCGCAGCTCTACAGCTCTTCCGTCGGACCCGCGCCACGGATGCTCGCCATGACCGACAACCAGAACTTCGCCATGATCGCAACCTCCGTTGCCGCCGTCACGGGCGTGATCGTTAGCTTCATCCTCATTCCGCGCTTCGAGGTTCTTGGGGCCGCCATCGGGATGGCTACCGCTATTATCGTCGAGAATACGGGGACTATGTTCGCCGTGAAGTGGCGGCTCGGGTACTGGCCGGTCAACGTCATGTGGCTGAAGCCTCTGACAGCGGGCGCCATCTCCGGAACCGTGACGTACTTGTTGAAGGTCACGTTGCCGCTCGATGCTATGTTCGGGTTCCTGCCGATGCCTGTGTCCATTCCCACGATAATGCTGCTCGGCGGCTTCCTCGGTGTGCTGTTCTTGGGTCTGCTATGGTTGTTCGGCTTCTCCGAGACGGACAAGGAGTTTCTCGGCACTTTCTGGGACGTGGCGCAGCGAGCCCTGCCGAGACGGTTCCGAAAGGGGAATCCGCAGTGAACAACGGCGCGGCAAGGCCGGTCAAGGTACTCTACGTCGCCGGTCTCGGTCGGAGCGGCAGCACGATCCTGGCGAACACCCTTGGGCAGGTCGAGGGTTTCTTCTCCGGGGGCGAGTTGAACTTCATCTGGAAGCACACACTGATCGAGAACAGGCTCTGCGGCTGCGGCAAGCCGTCTCAGGAGTGCCCGTTCTGGGGTCCGGTCTTCGATAGAGAGTTTGGTGGCCAGAGCGAAGCGCTAGCCCGCGAGATGATGCGGCTGCAATACTCCGGCGCACGCACCCGCCACATCCCCCTTATGCTGACGGAAGGCGGGAGGCAGAAGATCCGGGCTCGTCTGGGCAAGTTCC
>JACCSM010000254.1 GCA_013698525.1 Rubrobacteraceae bacterium | reverse complement strand
CACTTCAGCTTGTCAGCTTTTTATTTTCGCTCTTAGCCGGATGGGCGATTCGCAGAGGTATCGGCCTACTGCGAATCGCTTTAGAGACTATCCGGCTCGAAGCCAAAAGGTTGTCGCCAAACGATGCCGGCCTTTCGGGCTGGATCGTTTAGAATGACGGCGTATCCTTTTGGGGAGGGCTCATGAACGTGTTCGGGATAGACATTGGAGGGTCAGGGATCAAAGGCGCTCCCGTGGACACGGAGTCGGGCGAGCTTGTCAGGGAGAGGGTGAGGATCAAGACTCCCAAACCGGCCACGCCCGAGGCGATCGTCGGGACGGCGGTCGAGGTGGTCCGCGAGGCCGGTTGGGAGGGTCCCGTCGGCTGCGGGTTCCCTGCCGTAGTCAAAGACGGCGTCGTCCAAACGGCTGCGAACATAGACAAGGCGGCGATAGGATTCGGCCTGCGCGAGGCGCTCGAGAGGGTGCTCGACTCTCCCGTGAGCGTCGTCAACGACGCGGACGCGGCGGGCCTCGCAGAGATGCGCTGGGGCGCGGGCAGGGAGCAGGATGGCGTCGTCCTGATGCTCACGCTGGGTACTGGCATAGGCACCTCCCTCTTCGTCGGCGGCCGGCTCGTGCCCAACACCGAGTTCGGGCACATCGAGGTCAGGGGTAAGGACGCCGAGCACCGCGCCGCGGACAGCGCCCGAAAGCGGGATGACCTGAGCTGGAAGGAGTACGCCGGGCGCCTTGATGAGTACCTCCACAGGGTCGAGTTCCTCCTATGGCCCGACCTCATCGTCATCGGGGGCGGCATAAGCAAGAAGTCCGAGAAGTTCTTCCCCCACCTCACGGCGCGCACGAAGGTGGTGCCGGCCGAGATGCACAACGATGCCGGTATCGCCGGGGCCGCTCTGGCCGGAATCCCCGAAAAGGCAGCCGTAAAGACGGCAGAATAACACCGGTCCCAACCACGCTTACCTCAGCGTGAGATCAGAGCCATGATCTCAGCCCTGCGCCCCGGTTCTTTATCGAAGATACCCCGGACTGCCGAGGTCACAGTAACGGTGCCTGGCTTCTGGGCGCCTCTCATGGTCATGCACAGTTGCTCGGCCTCGATGACGACGACGGAACCGCGAGATCCCAGGGTTTCGTAGAGTGCGCCGGCGATCTGTGCGGTAAGACGTTCCTGGAGTTGCGGCCTGTGGGCGAAACCATCGACCAGGTGTACGATCTCCGAGAGCCCGACGACGATCTCCTCGGGCACGTACGCGACGTGCGCCTTGCCCACAAACGGAAGCAGGTGATGCTCGCACATGCTCGCAAGCGGCAGGTCCCGCAGCAAGACCGTGTCGTGGCTGTCTGCCGCGAAGGTGACCTCCAGGTTGTTGGCCGGGTCTTCGTGGAGGCCCGAGAAGAGGTGGGCGTAGGCGTCTGCGACGCGTTGGGGAGTTTCGACCAGACCATCCCGCCCAGGGTCCTCGCCTATGGAGAGCAGGATCTCACGCACGGCCCGCTCGATACGCGGTACATCTATGCCGCGCTCTTCGGACATCCTTCTAACCCTCGACGATCCCTAACACCTCTTTCCGGCCCTCAAAGTACCTCGGCGTCGAAGCCGTGTTCCCCGGAGAGACCGGCGAGCGCCCGCTCTACGTCCTCGGCCGAGTCGTCGGGGACGTAGAAGAAAGCGGTCTGGGGAAAACGGTCGTCGTCTGGCTCGGAGCGTAGGTGTTCGTAGTCGACGCCGAGCCGGTCGAGTGCGTCCCTGACACTCTCCATCGCGGCCTCGTCCATGACGTTCCCAACGCGCAGCATCGCCTCACCTGGCATCGCTCACCCCCGCGAGGTCGAACTCGAGAAAGCGGCCGTTCTTCTGGATCAACTCTCCGTCCGCGTAGAGCTCTCCGCCCTCGCGCAGGTCGCAGACGAGGTCGGTGTGCACGCTGGAGTCGTTCTTGCCGCCGGTCTCGGCGTAGGAGCGGCCTATGGCGAGGTGGACCGTCCCGCCGAGCTTCTCGTCGAACAGGA
>JACCSM010000244.1 GCA_013698525.1 Rubrobacteraceae bacterium | reverse complement strand
TACAGATCATCGTTGGTCGATGGAGGAGTTGTTGACGTTTGCGGTGCCACCCGCCGAAGTGCCCAGATGGCGTGGGCGAAAGCCGAAGTGGCTGCTGGAGGCCGAGGATGCAGCCTGACCACGGTTCCATGTGGCGCTACCCCTCCTTGTGGAGTGTGATCCCTCTGCCAAGTAGTGTGGACTTCGAAGATGTGAAGAGTCTTTGGGGTCCATGAGTGTTTTCACAGGAAAGGTCGTTTCAGAGGGCAGAGCCGCCGCAGAGCGGCGATAATAAACTCGTGATGCGCATACTTGTAGTGCGGACGGATACGACCTCCTGACTCAGCGATTTCTTCTTCGATGTTCTCGTCGAGATTGAGGCGGTGGCATCATGTTTAAACGCTTGGTGTGAATTCTGAGGTCACCATCCCCACAGGTCGGCGAAGGCTAGACGAGGACGTGACCGGCCCCCGTTTTCGGGCTCTCCCTCGTTTTCGGTGCAGCATAAGCGGGCCGCAGCTTCTCTCGTAAGCTACAACACAGGACATGTACTCATCGAAGAACCCATCTTCCGCAGTTTGTTTTTGGTGTCGGAGGATTTTCTAGAATGGGCGTCTTCGAGAAGGAGGACGCCTCATGGAAGCGGATGTTTCTTACACGCCCGAGCGACTGGATCATCTCGGCATCGTCGCTGGTATTTGCCGGCAGATCCAGCTTGCCGAGTTACTCGACGGGTACACCGAACCCTCTCGTCAGCGAGTGAGCGTGGGCACGGCCACCGTCGCCATGGTGCTAAACGGCCTCGGTTTCTCCAACCGCCGGTTGTACCTCGTGCCGCAGTTCTTCGAGAACAAACCCGTCGAGCGGCTGCTGGGGGAAGGCGTGAAGGCCCGTGACCTCAACGATGATTGCCTCGGGCGCACCCTTGATCGGCTCTATGATCAAGACCTGACGCGGCTTTTCGCGGGACCATCGAGCCGACCTCAAGCAGTGGATGCTGGCCTTAGCGACCACCCACGAGGGGGACATTCCGCTGTTCATGAAGCCCTTGGACGGCAACAGCTCCGATAAGGCGACGCTGGTGAGCGCCGTCGAAGCGCTCAAGGAACAATTCGGCGATTGTTCCGAGGAGGAGGCGTCGATCTTCGTGGCCGACAGCGGGCTTTACAGCGAAGCGAACATGGCCCGGTTGACCGAGGCTGGGGTCAGATGGGTAAGCCGGGTGCCACAGACCTCCAATACGGCGCGCTCGACCATCGATCTTGACGCCCCCGACTGGCGCCGTTCCGCCGACGGCCGGATGCGCTGGTATCGCAGAGAGGTGACCTTTACTGGGGAGCTTGAGGAAGAAGGAAGAACCGAGCGATGGGTGGTGGTCAGCACCCAGGCGGCCGAGGAGCGCGCCGAGAAGACGTTGAGGCGAAAGATGGACAAGGAGAGGAAGCACTGGGAGAGTGTGCTGCGGTCCGTGGCGAGCCGCAAGTTTGCCTGCGAAACCGATGTCAGGGGGCCTTGAGCGAGCAGATCGGGCGCCTCTTGCCGGCCTACTTGGAGGTACGGGAAGTGACCCTCAAGGCCCAGCCGCGCTATGGCGGAGGTGGGCGGCCGAAGGATGGTCAGCAGCCGGTTGCCACGGACTGGCGGATCGAGGGGACACTCTGCGTGGTGGAGCAACGGGCCGAGCGGGAGTGGCGTCGGCGGGCCTGCTACATCGTGGGCACGAGCGTACTCGATCCGGAGATCCTCTCCGAGGAGGAGCTCATAGCGACCTATAAAGGCCAGGCAAGCGTGGAGCGAGGCTTCAGGTTCCTCAAAGATCCGCTCTTTTTGTCTTCGTCGGTGTTCGTACGCAAGCCGGAGCGCCTGGTGGCGTTGGGGTTTGTGATGGTGGTGTGCCTGTTGGTGTACCGGCTGGCGGAGCACCAGTTGAGGAAGCGTTTGTCGGAAACCGGGCAGAGCATTCCCAATCAGGTTGGCAAGCCGACGTCGAGGCCGACGATGCGCTGGGTATTCCAGCTGTTCGAGGGAATAGAGGTGTTGATCATCCGCTCACCGCAGAGCGTTAGTTGGCAGGTCTTGAGGCTCAAACCTGTCCACGAACGGATATTGCGACTTCTCGGCCCCACCTTCCCAAAAATCTACGAGGTGTCCAATTGAAACTGCGGAAGATGGGCAACAGGCAAGTAGAGGGGCAGATTAACCGGCCAATGGGCGGGCAACTTTTCGCACATAACCTCTCTCGGACACATTGCATAGCCTTCTGACTGCTCCTTGACACATACGCTACTCGCATATTGGCGCAAGCTCTAATCCTACAGCGCCACTTCGCACTACCTGGGCTCAGCAGCTTCGGTTTTAGGCACCTTGCAACGCGGCTCTCTCTTCGCAACCCCTTGACTCCTCGATAAGCGTGCGGCACGCAGTATTCACTGGGTCGTTTCGTACAACTGTCACTGTAGGACTAGTGTCGTTGTCGACTACCTGCGAGTAGTCCGGTAGCCGCTCTTCCTCGGCCAGATCCTTGGCCACGGCATTCAGGGTCGCCTCGGATGCCGGCCGGCCGATAAACGTGCCCTGGGAGACGAAGGTTCCGTCGGAGGCGCGCTTCGGCGGCGCGGTACCGGAGGCGGCTGCGCCCTCGGCGGCGTACTGAGACTGCGCACCCCGAACCTGCGGCCTCGCCTCGGACACAGCGAAGAGCGAGGCGAACGTGGCCAGACCCGCGGCCAGAAATACCGTCAAACACACCAGCGAGACCCGACGCATGTGCCCCCCTCTCGAGCAACGTAAGCCGTGAGAAACGTAAGCCGCTTGTGGCACACCTTACAACCGATCTAGAGAAAAGTTAAGGGACTTTGCGAAAGCTTACGGGTGTGTAACCCGGTAGTGGCGGGGAGTGGGACGGGGGAGAGTTTTCTCCTGGCATGGTGGGCGGTTTGAGCGTGGCGATCCGGGGCCGGGGAGGCCCTGGGTGGGTGGTTTTTCTGTGCCGGGGGCCACGGTCCGTCGGGGCGTCTGCCGCGCGCGGGCAGCACCGATGCTAGCATTGGCCCGTGGGTGAGCGCGAGGGCGGTGGGGTGGCGGACGAAGCTTATCGCAGGTTCTGGGACGTGGACGCGGCGCGGGGCGTCGCCATGATCATGGTCGTGCTCTACCACCTCGTGTTCGACCTGGACAACTTCGGCGGGTACGGGATCGAGTCCACCTCCGGGTTCTGGGCCTTCTTCGCGGACGCCAGCGCCTCGGCCTTCCTTTTTCTCGTGGGGCTCTCGCTCGCCATAAGCTCGGAGAGGCAGCGGCGGGCCGGGCGGAGGGGCTTGGAGCTGTTCGGCAAGTACGCGCGCCGCGGAGCGCGGATCTTCCTCTACGGGATGCTCATAACCTTCGTGTTCCTGGCCCTGGGCTACGGGTACGTGATCTTCGGCATCCTCCACCTCATCGGGCTCTCCATTGTCCTCGCCTACCCGCTCCTCGGGAGGCGGATCCCGACCCTCTTGCTCGGCCTCGCCGTCGTGGCTGCCGGGGCGTATCTGCGGGCCGCCGGGCTCTCCGCCCCCGGCGTCGCAGGCATCCTCCTGGCCCCGCTCGGCGTCCTGCCCGAGGGCGCCTTCATGCCTGACTACCGGCCACTCCTGCCGTGGTTCGGGGTGGTGCTCCTCGGGCTGTTCTTCGGCAACGCCGCGTACCTCCCCCTGAGGAAGAAGGCCCCCGCCGCAAAACCGCCGCCGTACGCCGCGCCCGTAGCACTCCTCGGCAGGCACACCCTGCTCGTCTACCTGGTGCACCAGCCCGTGTTGATCGCGACGCTCTGGGCGCTCGGGGTGGTGGAGTTCGGCCCCTAGCCTACCCTCCCCCTGGCGCCTCGTAGGTGGCCTCCACCCCGGCGGCCCACCGCAGCAACTCCCTCCGCCGCTCGTCTAGCATGCCGTCGGGACTCTCGCCGGCGAGGCTGTCCCGCTCGAGGGGGTCCTCGGAGAGGTCGAAGAGCTCCTCCGGCCTGTCGCCGTAGTGGTAGACGTACTTCTCGTCGCCCGTCACGCTCGCCAGGCACTCGTCCTCGTACCAGCACGAGGCCATGAGGGTGCGCCCATCGGGGAGCGGGCCGGCGAGCGAGACCCCCTGGTACTCGCCGCCCTCCACCCCGTAGCCCAGCAGGTCGAGCACGGTAGGCAAGACGTCCAGCTGGTTCACCGGCGTCCCTACGCGCTCTCCTTCAGGGAAGCGCCGCGGGTCGTGGACGAGCAGGGGGATCCGGAGCCCCTCCTCGTAGGGCACGTTGTCGTGCTGGTAGCGGTGGTGCTCCCCGAAGGCCTCCCCGTGGTCGCCGTAGAAGACGAAGATCGTGTCCTCGTAGAGGCCCAGCTCTTTGTACTGCCGGATGAGGTTCCTCACGAAAAAGTCCACGTAGCGTACCGAGTTCTGGTAGCGGTTTAGCCCGTCCTTCTCGGCGAAGTCCTGTATGCCGTAGCGGTCCGGGGCACGGTAGTCGTGGTGGGGGGTGATGGTCTCGTACGTGGCCACGAAGGGCCCGTCGTCGCCGTTCTCTTCGAGCCACTCGCGGCTCGGCTCGAGCATGATGTCGTCCTCATAGCCGAAGTAGTTGGCCTGTTCGAAGCCCTCCTTGTCCATGGTCTCGACGGGATAGAACTCGTCGTAGCCCATGTTCTCGACTACCTCGGGGCGCCTCTCGAAGGTCTGCTCCGACGAGGTGAAGTAGACGGAGCGGTACCCCCGCTCGCCCAAAAGCTCGGGGAGGCAGCGGGCCGGGATAGCGTCGCCCACCAGGCGGGTCTGCCACCGGCCTATGGGGGGCGAGACGCCGCAGAGGGTAGCGACGAGCGCGTTGGTGGTGTGCGGGACCACGGCGTAGGCCCGCTCCGCCAAGAGGCTCTCCTTCGCCAGATCGTCTAGAAAGGGCGTCGTCTTCAAGTCTTCGTTGTACGGCGTAACCGAGCGGGCGCGGGCCGACTCGAGGTGGACCACGACCACGTTGCGCCGCTCCGTGCGGGAGGTCTGGACGAGGCCTGTCCCGAGCGGCAGCCCGCCGCGCACGGCGTCGGCGTCCACGG
>JACCSM010000228.1 GCA_013698525.1 Rubrobacteraceae bacterium | reverse complement strand
TCCGCCGTGCTCACCCCGAGGGCCTCAGCCAGTCTGCGCACCGTGCGACCCTGGGGCCCGCTGCGACGAGTGTACATCAGGAGCACGAAGCCGGGACACCCGGCGGGGCTTGACCCAACGTGGCGCCTCGAAGAGGAACACATCATCTCCGTTTCTGCTTATGGACAATCCGCGTAGCCAGGGACGAGATATTGTCCTCTGCTCGGTTAAGGTAATCTGTGCAGCGTGATCGGTCCCAAGCCCCCGTTAGGATAGATGGCCCTGAGGAATAGATTGGACAGACTCTTACCGGACGGCGTTCCGCGCTACGTCTGACTCTACGACGAAGGCGGCGTGGCCGCCGAACGCTACACGGTGGTATTCACAGGGCTTCTCTCGCTGAAGAAACCGGGCGAGTATCTCGACGTGCGCATGAGTGAGGGTCCATTCGGTGCCGGAGGCTACACGGTGAGCCGTGGCCGTCCACCTTACGGCAAGTTGGGGCGGGAGATCTCATTCGAGGATCTCCCAGAGGAGTGCAAGAACCAGGTGTTGGACACATACCGGAAGATGTGGAACCTGTAGTGTTACGAAGCCTGGAGCCGGGGGCATATAGAGGAGTATCAACGACTCCCGGAGGAGGCTATCGTGGACTTCAACCCCGACGACGCGAGGCAGTGCCTGGAAGACGTCGATTATCCGGCGAGCAAGGAGGCTCTGGCCTCAGCCGCCGAAGGCAACGGGGCGCCAGGGGAGCTGGTGGAGAGGCTACGCACCCTGGGCCGTCCCAACTTCTCCGGTCCCGAAGTGGTCGTGGCCGAGTTGGAATCGTCGCCCATTTCGGGATGATCCTGTGAGAGAGCCGAACTCCTTACACCTGCCTAGGAGGAACGACGACCCCGAATTCGGGCAGGGGTCGGTCTTCTTTGTGGGGACTGCGACCGTCGTGATCCGCTACGCCGGGTTTACCATCCTTACCGACCCCAATTTCCTCCACGCGGGCGACCACGTACATCTGGGCTACGGGCTGACTTCCGTGCGCAGGACCAACCCGGCCGTGGAGATAGAAGACCTGCCTCCGCTCGACTTCGTCCTGCTCTCACACCTGCACGGCGACCACTTCGACCGTGTGGCCGAGCGCAAGCTCAACAAGGCAACCCCGATCATCTCCACCCGTCACGCCACCTCGTACCTCGAAAAGGTGGGTTTCACCCGGACGCACGCGCTAAAGACCTGGGAGACGATCGAGGTGCGAAAGGGAAAAGCAACCCTGAACCTCACGGCAATGCCTGGGACCCACGGACCGGGCCCGCTCGGCGCGGTGCTGCCGCCCGTTATGGGCAGCATGCTTGATTTCGGGGACGAGGAAGGAGGGACCCGCCTGCGGATGTACATCAGCGGTGACACCCTGATCCACGAGCGCCTGAGAGAGATACCACGCCGCTTCCCCGACGTGGATCTCGCGCTCTTACACCTCGGAGGGACGAGGGTCCTCGGCATCATGGTAACCATGGACGCGGAGCAGGGTGTCGAGGCAATGAGGATCATAGACTCTCGCACCACCATCCCCATCCACTACAACGATTACGAGGTCTTCGAGTCGCCGCTGGAGGACTTCAAACGGGCCGTGGGCGAGGCCGGCCTGGAAGACCGGGTCCACTATTTAGGTCACGGCGACACCTACGAGTTCGAGGTCCCCGGTGCGCGCGACGGGACCTGATCCCCGTTAGGCTAGCGTCTTCTTCAGAACATGGTGGCTGTGACCCTTCGGGTAATCAGGGATGTCAGCGACGACTTCGTAGCCGAACTTCTCGTAGTACGTAGGCGCCTGGAAGCTGAAGGTCGTCAGGAAGACACCATAGCATCCCTGCATCCTGGCTTCGTCTTCGGCAGCCCTCAGGAGCTTCGCCCCGTACCCCTGCCCGCGCAGCGGCTCAGCCACCCACAGGGTGTCGAGGTCGAGCCACCCTCCCCAGACGTGACCCAGCGCTCCGCCGAGCACCGCGCCCCGCTCGTCCTTGAGGAAGATGGCGAGCGGGCTGTAATAGGCGTCCCCGGTAACAGCCACATTGAAGAGCGCCAGGCCCTCGCGCACAAAGGTGGCGTCGCCTGATTCGGCCCGCGGTTCCGAGACGATCCTCAGGTCCGTCATGACCTGGCTCCTGTCAGTCCCGTGAGGATTACGCGGGTATGTTCAGGACTATCTTGCCCATCCCGCTGCCTTCTTCCATGAGGTGGAGGGCCGAGGCAATGTCTTCGAGCGGGAATGTCTCGTTTACCTTTGGGCGCAGGCCGTGCTCGGCGTAGAGATCGAGCATCGCGCCGAACTCCTCGGCGGTGCCCATCGCGGTCCCTAGCACGTCGAGGTGCTTGAGCGCCAGACGGATCGTCATCATCTTCGGCGTCGGGCCGGCAGTCGCGCCAAAGACGACGATCCGGCCTCCCGGCTTGGCGAGCGAGACGAGCGCGTTGAAGTTCTCGCCGCCGACGTGGTCGGCCGAGAGGTCAACGCTCCCGGCCATGTTCTTGAGCTCCTTGCTCCAGTCCTCCGAGTTGTAGTTGACGCCCCCCTCCGCGCCGAACTCCTTTGACTCTTCGATCTTCTCGTCGCTCCCCGAGGTGACGAAGACACGGGCGCCGAGGGCGCTGGCGATCTGGACCAGGAACGTAGCGACCCCGCCGCTAACTCCAGGCACGATGACGGTTTCGCCCTTAGCGACCCCGCCGCGCGTCACGAGCGCCCTGTAGGCGGTCAGCGCCGCGAGCGGCAGCGCTGCAGCCTCCTCGTGCGAAAGATGTGAGGGCTTTGGGAAGACGTGGTCGGAGGGCACCTTGACGAACTGGGCGAACGTCCCGTCGTCGGGAATACCGAGGATACGGTATTCTTTTCCAGGCACCCGCGGATCGTCCCCCCAGTAGAGCGCAGGGTTTATAACCACCTCGGTCCCCTCATCAGGCCCCTCGGCACCCTCTCCGCGGGCTACGACCTCGCCGGACCCGTCGGAGCCAGGAATCCTCGGAAGAATGTCCGGCGTAACACCAGGATACTGCCCCTGCGTAGCGAACAGATCCCGGCGATTCAGCGCCGCCGCCCGCAACCGAACTACAGTCTCGCCAGGACCCGGCTCCGGCTCAGGCACATCCTCATAAACGAGCTCATCAGGCCCTTCGAGTTCGTGCAGTCGAATAGATTTCAAGGTCGCTCCCTTCGGTCGCTTAGCATTTCAGCTAGTCAGCACTTCAGCACGCGCCCTGTCGGGCGCTGGTCAGCATTTCAGCTGGCCAGCACTTCAGCTAGTCAGCTTAGTACGGATGCGGGCCCCGTGCATTCGCGCAGGGGATTCGCTTGCCATGCCCGGTGGGTTGTCTGGGTAACGTGCCATCCTGAGAAGCCTCTAGCTTACTAGCTGAAATGCTGAGAGCCGCCGCAGCCGGAGCGTGCTGACAAGCTTCTACACAAACGCCGAAATGCCAGTTACGTCACGTCCCACTATCAGCGACTGAATCGTGTCTGTGCCTTCGTACGTATAGACGATCTCCATGTCGGAGAGGTGCCTCGCTACATGGTACTCGAGCAAGACGCCGTTGCCGCCCATGATGTCGCGCGCATCGGCGCAGACTTGCTTGGCCTTGCGAGCGTTGTTCATCTTGGCGAGGGAGGCCATCGGTCCGGTCATCTTGCCCTGCTCCTGGAGTTGGGCGAGGCGGTAGCACATGAGCTGCATGTTGGTGATCTCCGCGAGCATGTTGGAGAGCTTGTTCTGGATGAGTTGGAAGCTGGCTATGGGCTTGCCGAACTGCACACGCTCCTTGGCGTACTGGAGCGCGGCCTCGTAGGAAGCGATGGCGTGCCCGATGGCCTCCCACGCCACGCCGCTGCGGGTGGCTGTAAGGACTTTGTTGGTGTCCTTGAAGGAGTTGGCGCCCTCCAGCTTGTTCTCGCCGGGGACGCGAACGTCTTCGAGGTAGATGTCGGGCTGCCAGACGGCGCGCTTGCCCATCTTGCCCTTTATGAGCTCGGTGGAGTAGC